>JBFHJY010000025.1:0-13474 GCA_041595655.1 Azoarcus sp. | reverse complement strand
GCTTGGTCGCCTCCTTCGGTGGCAGGCCTTCCTCGGTCATGACCCGCTCGACGTTCTCGACCACGACGATGGCGTCGTCCACCAGCAGGCCGATGGCCAGCACCATGCCGAACATGGTGAGCATGTTGATCGAGAAGCCGAAGGCCGCCATCAGGCCGAAAGTGCCGAGCAGCACCACCGGAATGGCGAAGGTCGGGATCAGCGTGGCGCGGATGTTCTGCAGGAACAGGAACATCACCAGGAAGACCAGCGCCACGGCCTCGATCATGGTCATCACGACCTTCTGGATCGAGATGCGCACGAAGGGCGTGGTGTCGTAAGGGATCACCGCTTCCACGCCTTCCGGGTAGAAGCGCTCCATCTCGGTGAGCTTGGCGCGGATGGCGTTGGCCGTTTCCAGCGCATTGGCGCCGGCCGCCAGGCGGATCGCGATGCCCGCCGCCGGCTGGCCATTGAAGCGCGCGATGGTGTCGTAGCTCTCCGCGCCGATTTCCATGCGCGCGACGTCCTTGAGTCGCACCTCCCCGCCCGAGGCGGCGGTGCGCAGCAGGATTTCCTCGAACTGCTCGATGGTCTGCAGGCGACTCTGCGCCGTGATCGAAGCGGTGAAGCCCTGGCCCGGAATGGCCGGCGTGCCGCCGAGCTGGCCGGCCGACACCTGGGTGTTCTGCGCCTCGACGGCACGTCGCACGTCGCCCGGCGTCAGGTTGTAGTTGTTGAGCTTGGCGGGATCCAGCCAGATCCGCATCGCGTACTGCGAGCCGAACACCACCACCTCGCCCACGCCGGTCACGCGCGACAGCGGATCCTGCACGCTGGAGACGAGGAAGTCGGTCAGGTCGAAGTTGGACTTGGAACCGTCCTCGGCGACGAAACCGATCACCATCAGGAAGTTGCGCGCCGACTTGGCCACCTGCACGCCCTGCTGCTGCACGGCCTGTGGCAGCAGCGGCAGTGCCAGCTGCAGCTTGTTCTGCACCTGCACCTGGGCGATGTCGGGGTCGGTGTCCGGGCCGAAGGTCAGCGTGATCGTGGCGCGCCCGAAGGAGTCACTCGACGAGTTGAAGTACAGCAGACCGTCCAGACCGGTCATCTTCTGTTCGATGACCTGGGTGACGGAATCTTCCACCGCCTTGGCCGAGGCGCCGGGATAGGTGGCGTTGATGGCGATGGCCGGCGGCGCGATGGCCGGGTACTGCGACACCGGCAGATTCATGATGGACAGTGCGCCCGCCAGCATGATGACGATGGCGATGACCCACGCGAAGATGGGTCGGTCGATGAAGAACTTTGCCATGGTCGGCTCCTCAGCGCGCTTCGTCGGCGCTGACGATGCTCACCTTGGCGCCGGGCCGGATGCGCTGCAGGCCCTCGACCACGACGCGCTCGCCGGCCTGCAGGCCGCCGGTGACGATCCAGTGCTCGCTGGTCGAGCGTGCCACCGTCACGGTGCGTGATTCCACCGTATCGTCCTCCTTGACCAGCATCACCGTCGCGTTGCCGCGCGGATCACGCTGCACGGCCGCATGCGGCAGGAGGATGGCTTCCGGGTTGGTGCCCAGATCGATCCTTGCCCGCACGTACAGTCCGGGCAGCAGGCGCTGTTCGGGGTTGGGTACGACTGCGCGCAGCGTCACGCTGCCGGTGCTCGGGTCGACGGTGACCTCCGAGAAGGCCAGCCGGCCTTCGTGCGCGTAATCGCTGCCGTCCTCGAAGACCACGCGCACCGGTGTCTCGCCGGCGCTGTTGCGCTGGATCTGGCCCTCTTCGACCGCGCGGCGCAGGCGCAGCAGCTCGGTGCCGGATTGCGTCAGATCGACGTAGATGGGATCGAGTTGCTGCACGGTGGCAAGGGCTTCCGCCTGGTTGGCCGTGACCAGTGCTCCGGCCGTCACGCTGGAGCGACCGATGCGTCCGGCGATCGGTGCCTTCACCTGCGTGCGTTCCAGATCGATGCGCGCGGACGACACGGCGGCGCGGCCCGATGCGATCTCGGCCTGAGCCTGTTTGTGCGCGGCCACCGCATCGTCGTGGGCCTGGGTGCTGACGGCCTTGATCTTGACCAGCTCGGCGTAGCGCTCGGCCTTGACCCGCGCCGCGGTGGCATTGGCCTCGGCGCGCGCCAGAGCCGCGCGGGCACTTTCCAGGGTGGCCTCGTAGGTAGCCGGATCGATGCGGTAGAGCAGCTCCCCGGCGGCAACCTCGGCCCCTTCGGTGAACTTCCGTTCCTGCACGATGCCGCCGACCTGCGGCCGGATCTCGGCGACCAGATAGGGCGTGGTGCGACCGGGCAGTTCGACCGAGACGGCTGCCGCTTCGGCACGCGTTTCGATCACCGTAACCTTGGGCGCCTGTTGCGCAGGCTGTGCGCCGGAATCGTCGCCCTGACTGCAGGCGGAGAGGAGGGCGAGGGCGGCCGCGGCGGAAATCAGCAGACCGGTGGAGCGGGGAGGGAAATGGGCGGGCATGGGAAGTCTCGGATGGAGTCCGACGGGAGGGGCCGGCATTAGAATGCTTGTTCTAGTTCGAGCGTTCATTCTATGTTATGCTGCACTGCATCGCAAGCACGGATTCCCCGCATGACCGCAGCACCCAGCACCGCCGAAAGCCAACCCAGTCCTCGCGCCGAGGCGCGCCGGGCGCAGATCCTGAATGCCGCGCGCGCCTGTTTCCGTGAGCACGGCTTCCATGGCGCGAGCATCGCCCGCATCTGCCAGGCGGCGGGCATGAGCCCCGGGCACATCTATCACTACTTCCGCAACAAGGAAGACATCATCGCCGCCATCGTCGAGCAGGACGTGGCACGCATCCTCGACTTTCACGAGCGCATGCGGACGGCGCGTGACCTGCGCGCCACCGTGCGCGCATGCGTGTCCGAAGGCGTGATGAGCGCGCTCGACGCGGGCGAGGCCGCGCTCAAGCTCGAGATCGTCGCCGAGGCCGCCCGCAATCCGCGTATTGCCGACCTGGTCCGCGCCGCCGACGAGCGCTTGCGCACCAGCTTCGTCGAGATGATGCGGGAGGTCGGTCTGGACGCTGAACCCGAACGCACGCAGGAGTGCATCGACACGCTGTGCGCGATGTTCGACGGGTTGATGATGCGCGGCGTGCGCAATCCCGGCCTCGACGTCGCGCTGATCACCGAGCGCTACCAGCGCCGCGTGGTGGAGCTGATGGGTCTCTGAGGCCTTGTTACACATGGTTACGATTGTCGAATTTCGTCCATTTACGGCAATTCATCGCTCAATTTCATTGAAATCCGTCAAAACTCCAATCTCCCTGTTCTGCCGGGATTGCGTGTCATCGCCTGCTTTCCAGCAGTCGCTCCGAGTGCTGATCCCGTTCGCATGGGCGTCGCCGTGCCGGCGCGTCTGCGCTTTTGGAGGCCTGTCTCCGATTTGTTAGGGTGCGCCGTTCCCGGACCGCAGTGGCAGATGAAAGCCTGCCCTGGTCACGCGGAACCTCCGGTCCGGGTCAATCGATCACAGAACCCGAACAGGAGAACAACATGAAGAAACGCGCGCTGGGCGCCTCCCTGGCCATCGCAATCGCGCTGCCGGCACATGCCGGGGAGTGGACCGGCGGATTCGAACTGGGTTTTTCCAACACCTCCGGCAACAGCCGTGACACCAGCCTCAACACCCGCTTCGACCTCAAGTGGCAGAACGCCATCTGGTCGCACGAATTCTACGGCGATGCCTATTACGCCAAGTCCGACGGCGAAAAGACCGCCGAGCGCCACGCACTGGGCTACAAGCCGCGCCGGGAACTGACCGACCGTTCGTATGCTTTCGGCACGCTGCGTTACGAGCGTGACCGCTTTTCCGACATCCTCGCGCGCTGGACGGCGATCGGCGGTTACGGGCGCACCTTGATCGAAACCGAGCGCACCGAGCTGGAGGCGGAGCTCGGCGCGGGTGTCCGGCACACCCGCTACGATCTCAATCCGGACCGTCTGCATGGCACCGAGCCGATCCTGTATGTCGGTGGCCGCTTCGCGCACGAGATCTCGGACAGCGCGAAATTCGTGCAGACGCTGCGGGTCGAGTTCGGCGACGACAACACCTGGACCGAATCCGTCACGGCACTGCGGATGCGTGTCACCGATACGGTCTCTGCCAAGCTGTCGCACACCATCCGCCGCAACAGCGCGATCGAGGGCGCGCGCGGCAAGAAGGTGGACCAGATCACCGGCGTGAACATGGTCTACAGCTTCTGAGCCGGGAGAGGGGCCGCGGCTTCCAAAGCATCGCAGCTTGATCTATAGTGGCCCGGCCGCCGAGGCGGCGGCCGGGCGTTGAGGCGTCCGCGCCGGTCAGGATTCGCGGCTTCCGGGAACCGGAGGCCGTTTTCATTTTCGGGGTCGCGGTGGCCCCGCAGCGCCGCGCACGATGCCAGCGGCGATGGAGTGGCAATGGATCTCGAGATTTCCGAAACCCTGCGCAACCGGCTGCTCGGCAGCATCGACGCGGACAGCCCGCTGGGCAAGCGGCTGTCCGAATGTGCCGTCTATCACGGCCGCAGCGTGGTGCCGAGCAAACTCTTCGACGCCCCCGCGCTGGATACCTTCCATGACCTGTGCGAAGCCGTCGGCGAGCGCACCACCATGTTGCAGATCGCCGCGCTGCGTCGCATCCGCAACGAGCCGGCCGGCATCGGCGTGGACAACCTGGAAGTCCTGATTCCGGCGCTGGTCGCCTATCTGTTCAAGGACATCGAGGACGGCTGGCTGTACCGCCGCAACAAGGACGGCGTGCTGCTGCCCTGGCTGGTCAGCTATGTGCGCCTGTTCAATCCAGACCAGGGCTCGCCCTACGTCATCGTCGGCCTGCTGGCCAACACCATTTCGTCCGCGCACAACGAGGTCACCGAAGACGCCACCCAACGCGGCGGCGGCATGACCAACGCCATCGTGTTCTACAGGCACGACCTGCAGGGCAAGAGCGTGCCGGACCTGCTCGCCGAGCGCGGCTACTTCAAGGAAACCGCCGAGCTCAAGGCCGAGTATCTCGAACACGAGCGCCGCTTCCTCGAACTGCAGCGCCGTTTCGGCCAGCAGTTCACCTGCCGCAACGCGATGTTCCTCGACCGGGATCGGAAGGACCCCGAGTTCATGAAGCTGCCGCGCGGCGTCAACGCCAAATGCGTCAATGACGAAGGCGTGCTCGAGCGCAGCTTCGACTTCAACGCCGACACCACCTTCTGGCGTGAACTGGGCATTCCGGTGGGCTTCGAGCGCGTGCCGCTGCACTGCTATTTGTATCTGTTCCACCTCGAACTGCACCGCAACGTGTGGGTGCATGTGCAGAACCTCGACCTCTACGAATACAAACCCGAGCTGCGCGAGAAGCTGGTGCTGCCCGACTCGCATCGCGACCTCATCGACATCCTCACCTCCGACCTCGATGTGCTGGTGGATGACATCGTCGAAGGCAAGTCCGGCGGCACCATCATCCTGTGTCAGGGCTTGCCCGGACTGGGCAAGACGCTGACTGCCGAGGTGTATTCCGAGGTCGTCGGCAAGCCGCTGTACCGCGTGCATTCCGGCCAGCTCGGCATCACCGCCGAATCGGTCGAGGCCAACCTGTCGACGGTGCTGCAGCGCGCTGCGCGCTGGGACGCCATCATGCTGCTCGACGAGGCCGACGTGTACATCCGCTGCCGCGACAACGACCTGCAGCACAACGCTATCGTCGCCGAGTTCCTGCGCACGCTGGAGTACTTCAGCGGCCTGCTGTTCATGACCACCAACCGCATCGACGACGTCGATGACGCCATCCTGTCGCGCTGCATCGCCACCATCAAGTACGACGTCCCGCCGCGCGACGCCGCCATTCGCCTGTGGCACACGCTGGCCAAGCAGTTCGAGGTGGAGCTCGACGACTCCCTGATCGAGACCCTGGCCGACAGCTACGCCAACGCCAGCGGCCGCGACATCAAGGAACTGCTCAAGCTCACCGCGCGCTTCTGCAACAGCAAGAACATCCCGCTGTCGGCCGAAGCCTTTGCGCAGTGCGCGGTGTTCCGGGGGCTGGGCGGCAACTGAGCGGATATCCCGGGTTGCTCCGTGAGGGTCGGCGCATCGCACTCCTGTAGCCCGGCTGTGCCGGGCGATCAGCGCGCCGGGCCCGCGCAGGCCGCATCGCGCAGCAAAGCTGCGCTCCTACGGTTCGTTGGTGGGCGGCGGTAGCCGCCCTTCCCGCCGCAACCGCCGATCCACCATCGCCCGATACGCCCGCGAGCACAGCCTGCGCACGCCGGGCAGCCCGATCAGCCAAGCCAACGGCTTGAGTACCCACACCCGCGACATCAGCAGGATGTAGGCATCGAGCTCACGCAGCACCTGCCCGTCCGGCGCACGCACATGCAGCTCGCGCAGCGCCGCCCCCGGGTCGATCCCCTCGGCCCGCAGTTCATCGTCCCGCCCGGTGATGTCGCACCATTTCACGTCCCGCCCGCTCTCGCCGGCCAGCCGCTCATAGTTCGCGCGGTCACGCCGACAGCGCGGGCAGGCGCCGTCGTAGAAGACGGTGATGGATCTGTCTTCGCTCATGGTGGTCGCCGTCTGCCGCAAGCCGGGCCTGTGTCCCTCGAAAACATTCTCATGGCCCGCATGTGCGTGTCCATGTTGCACGCAAGTGCAGGGTGAAGCCGCGCCGCCTCACACTTTCTCCAGCAGCCTGTGCAGCGGTCGGCTATATACAAGTTGTAACTGTTTGAAACGTAGCAGGGTTTCGCGAGCCAGCACGGTCAGATCGCGCAACCACGCTTTGTCGCATCTCGCTCTGCGGCTGGATGCATCGTTCGTCGTGCAGTCGGCTTTAGCTTGGACCTGATGAGATTGCGGTCGTTCTGCGGCCATCGTCGGGTGGAAATCGGCGCAGCAAGAGAGTCATTTTCGGTCGGCAAGGAGTGCGGCGAATGCAGCGCAATTTCCAGTCACGATCTCCTGTTCCCCTTTCACGGCACCCGTTCCCCGTCCCGTTGCCCGTCATCACGTGCGCTGCCGTACCGCGGGCTTTGCCTGCAAGCGGTCGGACGTGCGGCGGAATGGGTTCGCCCGTTGCGGCATCAGCCGGGCCACTGTCGATGATCAGACAGATTCCATGCGGACCGGACAGGGTCTTCCCGAATGCTCATGAGACGGCACCGGGCCTGCAGACCGGTCCGCCGTCTGCCCCGTTCCATTGATGCCATCGCGATGCAGCGCACAAACATCCGAAAACAAGAAGCACCAGGAACAAGGGGGACATCCCATGAACCGCAGCTACCGCGTCATCTTCAACACCGCTTTGAATGCGTGGGTCGCCGCGCCCGAAACGGCCCGGAGCGGCCGCAAGTCCAACGGTTCGCGCGGAGTGTGGGCCGCCGTTGCCGCCCTGCTTGCCTGCGGACTGTCTGGCGCATGGGCTGCCGACGATATCTATTGGACGGCCGGTACTGGCGACTGGTTCACGGCCGGCAACTGGAGCCCCGCCACCGTTCCCTCGACTCTGGATCCTGTCTTCATCGACAACCGCGGCACGGCCCAGGTGCAGGCGCCGAGCACTGTGGCCGTGGCGGAAGTCATCTATGTCGGCAACCGCGATATCGGTACGCTTTTCCTCGGCACCGGCGGCAGGCTGAACACCTCGATCGGCGTCATCGGCAACGGTGCCGGCGGGACGGTGACGGTCGATGACGCGGTCTGGAGCAACAGCGGCCTCCTGTATGTAGGCCTCCTCGGCAGCAGCACGCTTGCCATCCGCAACGGCGGCGCGGTGGGCAGTTACGGCGGCTCCATCGGGTACGCGATCGGCAGTGTGAGTGCGGTGACGGTGGACGGAGCGACTACCGGGTCGGGGCGCTCCAGCTGGATCAACCACGGCACCCTCGTTGTGGGCCAGGCCGGCAGCGGCGCACTCGACATCCTCAACGGGGGCCTGGTGAGCAGTTCGCAGGGGCTCATCGGGAATCAGGACGGATCGAGCGGCACCGTCAGCGTCAGTGGGGTCGCGAGCGACTGGATCAACTCGGGCGCAATCACCGCCGGTGCTGCCGGAAGCGGAGCATTGGCGATTTCGGGTGGCGGCAGCGTGTCCGCGGGGGGCATCACGGCCATCGGTGAAAAGACCACTGGCACGGGGCGCATCGATGTCGTGGGTACAGGCTCGATTTTGACCGTTAGCGATGAACTGCACGTGGGTGATGCCGGCAGCGGCACGCTTACGATCCTCGATGGCGGCAGGGTGTCCAGCGGGTCCACCACGGCCATCGGCCTGGAGGCCACCGGCACGGGGCGCATCGATGTCGAAGGTGCCGGCTCGACCCTGCTCGTGGACAACATGTTTTCGGTGGGGCGGTCCGGCAGCGGCACGCTGAATGTCCGCGAAGGCGGTGTGGTGAGGCACACCAACAGTTCGCTGGCCAGCAGGTACATGGCGATTGGCGAGAATTCCGGTGGATCGGGGACGGTCACCGTAAGCGGGGCCGGCTCGCAGCTGAGCACCAACCAGAACCTGCTCGTCGGCTTTGCCGGCAATGGCACGCTGAACATCGTCGATGGCGGTACCGTCAGCGGCAGTGGCTTCGGAATCGTCGGCAACATGGCTGGTGCGGTCGGCGCGGTGACGGTCGACGGCGAAGGTGCGCGCTGGGACAGCGCGGGCAACCTGCTGTTCGTCGGCGACCAGGGCGACGGCACGCTTACGCTCGCCAATGGTGGCACGGTGCGCGTTGGCCAGGGTGAGGGCACCCTGCTTCTGGCCGGCTCCACGACTGGCGCCGGGGTGCTGAACATCGGCGGGGGGGCCGGCGCCGGGGTGCTCGATGCCGCCACCGTCAGGGGTGGCAGCGGAAGCGCCACCCTCAACTTCAACCACAGCGACGACAATCACTTCTTCACCCGCGACGGCAGCGCGGGCGGCGCGGCCATCGCGATCACCGGGAGCACGGTGCTCAACCACAACGGCGCCGGCACGACGGTGCTGACCGGCGCCAACACCCACACCGGCGGCACCCACGTCAATGCCGGGCGGCTGCTCATCAACGGCAGCCTTGCGGGCGGCACCTTCGTCAACGCCGGTGGCACCCTGGGTGGTAGCGGCACGCTGGGCACGCTTGTGGTGGGCAGCGGCGGCACGCTGTCGCCCGGCAACAGTCCCGGCATCCTCACCGTTTCCGGCGATCTGACCCTGGAGCCGGGTTCGCTGACCCTGATGGAGATCGACGGACGCACGCCCGGTACGGAGCATGACCAGATCAACGTCAGCGGCAGTGCCACGCTCGATGGTTCCCTGCAGCTGGATTTTGGTTTCGTGCCGGTCGATGGTGACCGTTTCAACCTGATCAATGCAGCCAGCATCGTGCGCGCCGGAGATGCGGAGACGGGTTTTGCGAGCATCGATCACAATCTCGGTGTGGCGATCGAGGCGACGCCGGTAATCGATCCGGTCACATTCGACATTCTGGTGAGGATGGATCAGGGCAGCTTCGTCGATGCCTCCGACGACCCTCCGGGCACCGAAGACAACCTACCGATCACGGATGCGGGTACCCCAAGCACGGACCGTGGCATTCTCACGCCAAACCAGTTCAACGTCGCAACGAGTCTCGACGGGTTCTCCACCTCAGGGCAGGCCGTCGGGCTGATTTCCGCCCTCAATACCTTGTCCGCTGAAGAACTGCGCACTGCTTTCGACAGCCTCTCCGGAGTTCAGCACACGCATGCGGTGACGATGTATCCGCGCATCAACCGTCAATTTCAGGACCTGCTGGCGCAGCGGCTCCGAGGCGTGGGCACGGATCGCGGCAAGCTCTCGGCCGAACGCTTCGCCGGTGTTCGACTGGCAACGGCGGGTGACGCGACGACTGCCCTGGCGGGGCTTGGGGAGATGCCTTCCGACGATCGCCGCGTCTGGCTCCAGACCATGGGCAGTTCTGGCGAGATCGATCGCGATCGCAACGCCAGCGGTGCCGACTATCGCAGCGCCGGGCTGGCTATCGGCGCGGAAGCGGATGTCAGTGAGCGCGTCACGGTGGGTGCCGCGCTGGCCTACACGCGCAGCGATGTCGATGTCCGGGACGGCGACCTCGACATCGACAGCTATCAGGCGGCCGTCTACGGCAACTGGCAGTCCGGCGCGGTCTATGTGAGGGGCTCGGCGGGAGTCGGCCATCATGAAACGGCCGCCGCGCGACGTGTGAGCGTAGGAGGGCTCGACGAGAAGGCCAGGGCCGACTATTCGGCCAGTACGGTTGCCCTCTCGGTGGAGGCAGGCCGGACCGTCGCGACATCGGAGGCCGTCACATGGGACGTGTTCGGTGGAATCGATTATGTGCGCGTGTCCCGCGAGGGCTTCACCGAAAAGGGCGCAGACGACGCGCGTCTCAAGGTGTCGAGCGAGCGTCTGGATTCGCTGCAGTCGTCGCTGGGTGTGCGCGCGCAGGGGGATCTGTCCTCCGGCAAGATCCGTCGCACATCCGCTTATGTCGAAGCAGCCTGGCTGCATGAATTTGCGGACGATGATGCCCGCCTGCACGCCGACTTCGTGGCCGCGCCGGGCAACGTCTTCCAGATCGATGGTCCCGAACTCGATCGCGACCGGGTGCGAATCAGCGCGGGGATCAATACGCAGCTGACCAAGGCTGTCGATCTCGATCTGTCGTATCGGGGTGATCTTGCCGGCAGCGACAGGCACCACGTCGTCGGCGCAACGCTCCGCATGCGCTGGTGACACATGTGGAATGAAGCAGGATCGAAGACACCGGCATATTGAAGGTTCAAGCGTGCGCCGTGCCGTCGGAAGTCAGTTCCACGAGCATCGAGGCGGATCCGGACAACCAGGCTTGAGGGGCCACTTCCGCAACGCGGGTGGCGATCCTGCGGGCGTACCGCTGGCCGGACAGGTCGCTGATGAAACGCAGTGCATCCTCGACGGCGACCCGTAGCTCCGGATCGGTGGTGGCAGCGTGCAGGCGGGTGGCCATCGCGTCGGCGTCGTCGCGCCGCATCAGCTTGAGCATGTCGGTCATGTAGATCCTGGCGATGGCGGCTGAGCGGCGGTTGCGGGTCGTCGTGGCCGGTTCGGGCGCGGGGGCTGTGGCGACGGGTGGCCGGGTGAGGAAGCCTTGCTCCTGCAGCCGTTCGAGCAGGCCCGGGGTGTCCGGCCCGAGCAGTGCGGTGAGTTCGTCGGGCGGGCGCTTGCCGTCGCACAGGATCAGCAGGCGGCGCTCGATGAGTCCCAGCGCGGGGTCGCGCGCGGCAAGCGCGTTGCGGGCGAGTTCGGTCTTGGCCGGATGCATGGTCGGGAACGGAGCGGGTCGCGGGGGTACAACGCTGCAGTACCCTGGTTACGTGGCGATGAAATGGCGCCGGCCATGGCGTGCGCGGGCGACGGGAACCCTCTGCCGGGCGATAGAATCAGAGTCCGCTTCCATCCCCTGCCCGGCGACTCCATGACCGACTCCATCCGCATCCGCGGTGCACGCCAGAACAACCTGCGTAACCTCTCGCTCGACATTGCGCTCAACGAGCTGACGGTGGTCACCGGGGTGTCCGGCTCGGGCAAGTCGTCGCTGGTGTTCGACACCTTGTACGCGGAGGGCCAGCGGCGTTACGTCGAGACCTTCTCGCCGTATGCGCGGCAGTTCCTCGACCGTCAGGACAAGCCGCAGGTGGACCGCATCGAGGGCGTGCCGCCGGCGATTGCCATCGACCAGACCAACCCGGTGCGCAGTTCGCGCTCGACGGTCGGCACCATGACCGAGCTGGCCGACCACTTCAAGCTGCTCTACGCGCGTGCCGCGCATCTGCACTGCCGCGGCTGCGGCTGCGAGGTGCGGCGCGACGACCCGGAGAGCATTGCGCGCGCGCTGGCCGAGCGCACGGCCGAGGATGACCCGCGGCTGGTGCTGAGTTTCCCGGTGCCGGTGCCGCACAACTTTTCCGAAGCGGAAGTCGAGCAGCTGCTTGCCGCGCAGGGCTACACCCGCATCCAGTCCCGCGAATCCGGTGCCGACGGCGACGTGCTGCATGTGGTGCAGGACCGTTTCCGTTTCTCGAACGCCGAATCGGCGCGCGTGGCCGAGGCCATCGAGGCGGCGCTCGCGCGCGGCAAGGGGCGTATCAGCGTGCATGCGGATGACGCGACGTGGCGTTTCTCCACCGATCTGCACTGCGCCGACTGTGACATCCACTACGCCGACCCGACGCCGGGGCTGTTCTCGTTCAATTCGCCGATCGGGGCGTGCGAGACCTGCCGCGGTTTCGGCCGCGTGATCGGGGTGGATTTCGGCCTGGTCGTGCCGGATGAATCGAAAACGCTGCGCGAAGGCGCGGTGAAGCCCTGGCAGAGCAAGAGCTACGCCGAGTGCCAGGACGATCTGGTGAAGATGGCGCCGAAGTACGGCGTGCCGCTGGACGTGCCCTTCCGCGATCTGTCGCCCGAGCATCGCCGCTGGGTGCTGGAAGGCGACGAGAGCTGGAAGAGTTGGCGCACGTCGTGGCCGAAGAAGTGGTACGGCGTGCGTCACTTCTTCGACTGGCTGGAGACCAAGGCCTACAAGATGCACATCCGCGTGCTGCTGTCGCGCTACCGCAGCTACACGGAATGCCCGGCCTGTCACGGTGCGCGCCTCAAGCCCGAGGCGCTGCTGTGGAAGCTGGGCGGGCAGGCCATCCACGAGCTGATGGCATTGCCGATTGCCCGCGTGCGTGAATTCGTCGATGGGCTGGAGCTGCCCAGGCCGCTCGATGAAGCCACCGAACTGCTGCTCGGCGAGGTGCGCAGCCGGCTCGACTACCTCGACCGCGTCGGCCTGAGCTACCTCACGCTGGACCGCCAGTCGCGCACGCTCTCCGGCGGCGAGGTGCAGCGCATCAACCTGACCACGGCGCTCGGCACCTCGCTGGTGAACACGCTGTTCGTACTCGACGAGCCGAGCATCGGCCTGCACCCGCGCGACATCGACCGCATCCTCGGCGTGATGACGCGGCTGCGCGATGCCGGCAACACGCTGGTGGTTGTCGAGCACGATCCGCAGATCATGCTGGCGGCCGACCGCCTGCTCGACATCGGCCCCGGTCCCGGCGAGCGCGGCGGCCAGATCGTGGCTTACGCCACGCCGGCCGAGGTGGCGGCGGATCCGGCCTCCCGCACCGGCGCCTATCTGGCCGGGCGCGAGCGGGTGGATATCGCCCGCAAGGCGCGCCCGGTGGCGGGCAACGGCCCGGCGCTGAGCCTGCGCGGCGCGCGACTGCACAACCTTCGTGGGATCGACGTGACGATTCCGCTGGGCCACCTGGTGTGCGTGTCCGGCGTTTCTGGCTCGGGCAAGTCCTCCTTGATGCAGGACGTGCTGTACCCGGTGCTGGCGCGCCATTTCGGCGAGAGCGTGTCGTCCGAACTGCCGGCCGATGCCTGCGCCGGGCTGGACGGCGTGGAGCACCTCGCCGGTGTGGTGATGGTCGACCAGTCGCCCATCGGCAAGAGCG
>JBFHJY010000024.1:0-13611 GCA_041595655.1 Azoarcus sp. | reverse complement strand
TCATCACTTCCGGTGCGCCGGCTTCGCTGATCTGGACGACTTTTGCCTGTGTCATGTGGAGCCTCCTGTATGGGTTTGTCGATGTGAGCGGCTGAAGCCGCTCACACGGGTTCATCGAATGGCGCGGGCGAGCCAGGTGGCCGCGCCGCGCAGGCTTGCGAATTCGGACAGGGCGCGCGCTTCGATGTCCGGGTGATGTTCGCGCACCATGCGGGTCAGGCTGTCGCCCGGCCCGAGTTCAAAGAACACGGTCGCGCCCAGCTCGCGCGCGACATCCAGCGTGCGGGCCCAGTCCAGCGGTTCGGCCAGCTGGCGCGACAGGGCATCCACCGCGGCGGCCCTGGAGGCGACGCTGCGCCCGTCGATACAGCTTGGCACCGGCGCTTCATGCGGCAGCCAGTCCGCGGCCTCCAGTGCCGCGCGGAAGGGCGCCACCGCATCGGCCAGCCAGTGCGAATGGGCCGGCACCGTCACGGCCAGCGGCACGGCGTGCGCGCCCTGCGCGGAGAAAGCCGTTTCGAGGGAGGCGAGCACGCTTTGTGCGCCGGCCAGCACGACGTGGTCGGCGCCATTGACGATGGATACCGTTGCGCCCGCCGTCTCGGCTTGTTGCCGCACGCGCGCCAGCGCAATGCCGCGCACCGCCAGCAAGCCGTGGGCGGCCGGGCTGGCGGCGTCCATGGATTCGGCGCGGCGGCGCGCCAGCGCCAGTGCGGTCTCGGGCGCCAGCGCGCCGGCCGCACCGTGGGCGGTGAGTTCGCCCACGCTGTAGCCTGCCACCACCGCCGGCGCAATGCCGGCTGCACGCAGCGCGCTGGCCACCGTGAGACCGTACAGCACGATCAGCGGCTGGGCGTGGCGATTGTCGAAGCACCGTGTCGGGTCGTCGGCTGCCGCCAGCGTGTCGGCCGCCAGATGCGCCGACAAGGTCTGCAGTTGCGGCGCGGCCAACGCGTCATCGGCCAGACGCGCCAGCATGTCGGGCGTCTGGCTGCCCTGACCGGGACAAAGCCAGCACAGGCTCATGTCGTCAGCGCGTCCGCGTGAGCGCGGCGCGGTGTGCATGCGGGCAGGGCTTCGACGAACAGCGCCGCGGCGAGCAGATCGGCGCTGCCGCCGGGACTGAGGTGACGGCGCTCGAAGGCCGCGCACAGGGCGGACAGCCGGCGCGCGTGACCGGCGCCGAACACGCTGCCGGCAGTGATGAAGTCGGTGGCCGCCGCGCGCGCCCATTCCAGCCCGCCGCGCCCGCCGCGATGCGCGAGGTTGCTGTCGGGCAGCACGGCGATGGTGGCGATCAGTGCGTGCAGCAGCGCGCGCGCGTCGCTGCCCAGCCGGCGGCGGGCTTCCTGCAGCGCCGGCAGCGTGGTGCCGAACAGCACCGGAAAGCCGTTTGCCGCCTGTTCGCGCGCGCCGGGCAAGCCGAGCGTGCGGCGCACGCGCAGGCCGTGGGTGTCGGCGTGCGTGGAGGCGGCGGCATCGAGCAGGGCGTCGCCCCACGCTTCGGCGACGAGGGTGCCGAGCTGCTGCGGCGCCGGTTCGTCGAGCGCTCGCTGACGGCCGGCGGCGGCGGCCAGCAGGCCGAGGGAGAAGATCGCGCCCTTGTGGGTATTGATGCCGCCGGTGGCGGCGAACATGACGGTCTCGGCCATCATGCCGCGCGCCTGCAGCGCGGGCAGGTCGGCGCCGGCCGCAGCGAGGCGGGCGCAGTCGCCGAAATAGCCGGTCAGGGCGTCGATGCTGGCGTTGAAATGGCGGTGGTCCATGTCGGCATGGCTGCCGCGCGAGAACGGCGTCACCAGGCCGGGCTTGGGCGCCAGCGTGAGTTCGAGCACCAGCGCGCTCCAAGCGGCGCGCTCGACGTCGCGCTCGAAGCTCATGCCGGGCTGCCGCCACAGCCGGCGAGAAAGTCCTCGCGCGCCATCAGGCCGATGCGGTCGACGTGCTTGAACAGCACTTGCGGCGCGTTGCCGAGCAGCTCGCGCCAACTGGTGGCGCGGCCCCGGGCATCGAGCATCTCGCCATCCAGGCGCGGCGCATCACGCTGCCCGTCGATGCGCGCGAGCGCGTCCAGCGCACGCAGCGCGGCGTCGTGGCTGGGCGGGGCGAGCAGCAGGTCGAGATCGGAATGCTCATTCAGGCACTGCATGCCGGTCACGGCCTGCATGGCGGCCGAGCCGAAGGCGCGGGGGCGGGTGGCGCTGATGGCGGCATCACGTCCCAGTGCCTGCAGCGCGGGTTGCCATGCTTCCGGCAGCAGCGCGGCGATGGCCGACAGCGGCGGCGGCGCTCGGCGCGCGATCAGCGCGGTCGGCACTTCACAGGCGATGCGGTGCTTGCCGGCGGAGGGCGGCAGCGGCAGGCCCAGCAGCATGCGGCCGGGCGGCAATTCGGCGGGCTGGCGGGCGAACACCAGTGGCCGGCCGGCGTCGATCCACTCGGTCAGTTGGGCCCGGGCGTCGATGGCGCCGGCGCAGGGCAGGGGGCGGACCTTCATGGCGGCCCCCGCCGCCTGCAACCACACCAGATCATGCCGCGCCGGCGCGTGCTCAGCCATGGGCGACACGTTCGGCGATCGGCGCGGCGGCCATGCGTCCGCCACGCTCCATCCCGAGCTGCATGCGGCGGTCTTCGTGGCTGGACGCGGCGCGCACCTCGGCCAGCGCCTCGGCCAGCCGGGTGGCGTAGTCGCCGCTCCACACCGCGCGCAGGTGGCCCATGCGCAGGTAGTTGTCCACGCCGGGCGAGAACACCGGCGACTCCTTGGCCAGCGCCTGCAGTTTTTCCAGTGGCACCTTGGTGATGCGTGCCATGGCGGGCAGGTTCATGACCTTGATCTCGGCGTCCGCCACCGCGTAACAGGCGTCGGCCATCATGCCGGTGGTGAGGTAGCCGCCGGACACCGCCTCGCCATACACCACGGACAGCAGCGGATGGCCCTTGCGGCGCGCGACCTCGCAGCATTTGGCCAGATGCGCCATGTAGCCGTTCAGCCCGAGAAGTTCGTCGTGGCGGCGCAGGCGCTGGCCCTGGGTGTCGAGGAAGAACACGATCGGCTCGTCGGGGCGCTTGCGCACGCATTCGAGCACCGCGGAGGCCATGCGCAGGCACAGATCGACGCCGACTTCGGCGCGGCCCGCCGTGCCGATGATGGTGGCGGTCTCGTTGCCGACGCGGGCGCGGCCGTCGAAGTAGTGCTCGTCCAGCGTGTGCGGGGTCCAGTCTTCCGCGCCGAAGAAGGCGTGCAGCAGTTCGTCGCGCGTCACGGGCGCACCTCGTCTGCGATGGCGGTGAATGCGTCGGTGGCGAGCATCGGCACGTCTTCCGGTGCGGCGACGCCGAGGCGGCGCCACACGTCCAGACCGTCGGCGCAGTCCGAGAAGGCTTCCCAGCGTGCGGCCAGTTGCGCATGTTCGCGCTCGACATCCTCCAGCGTCAGCCCGGCCGGGCCGTCGGTGAGAGCGATGGCGGCAGCGCGAAAATCCGCGATGTCGTCCGTGCAGATGCGGTCGGTCTCGCCCAGCAGGTAGCGGTGCTTGCCGCCGGTGATGCGCCACACCAGTGCGCGGTCGCGCGAATCGAATTCCTCGACGCCGTGCACGGTCTCGATCACCTCGGGGCCGGACATGGCGAGCCGGCCCTCCTCTGAGATGGCGATGGCGTCGCAGCAGCGCGCGATCAGCCCGGTGCCGCCGAAGCAGCCGGCCGAACCGCCGACCAGGCCCACGAAGCGCACGCCGTCGGCCCGCGCGGCGCAGATCGCGCGCAGGATCTCGGACACGGCGATGAGGCCGGCGTTGGCTTCGTGCAGGCGCACGCCGCCGGAGTCGAACAGGATCAGCACGGCGGCCGGCCTTTCTGCCACCGCGCGGCGGATCAGGCCGACCAGCTTGGCGCCGTGCACCTCGCCCACCGCGCCGCCGAGGAAGCGGCCTTCCTGCGCGGCGATCAATATCGGCTTGCCATCGAGCGTGCCGCGACCGGCAATCAGCCCGTCGTCGAAGGCCACCGGCTGGTCGAGTTGCGCCAGATGCGGGCTGGAGGCGCGCTCGGAGGGCGGCACGAATTCATGGAAGCTGCCGGCGTCGAGCAGGCCCAGCACGCGTTCGCGCGCGGAAGCTTCGGAATAGCTCTTACGCATGTTCTTCCTCCCAGGCTTCGAGCGCCTGATCCAGACGCAGGCTGACCACCGCCGGGGTGGCGCCGACGTCGTTGATCTCGATGGCCAGCCCGCCGGCGGCATGGCGCTCGCCGAAGTCACGCAGTACGGCCTGCCAGATCGGGGCGAAGCCGATGGCCGAGGTGTGGATGCGGATGCGGCAGTGCGCGGCGTCCGTTCCGGGCTCGACCAGCACCTCGCAGTTGCCGGAGGCGGTGACGCCGACGAGCACCGGCGCGCGCTTGCTGGCGCTCTGTTGCGAAGGGATGTCGTACTGAAGGTTTTCCATGGCGCTCACCAGTTGCGGAAACGGCTGGGCGGGTCGTACAGACCTCCGGAGGCGCGCACCAGATCCTTGATCGAGCGCGCGGCGAGCAGGTCGCGCGTGGCGTCGCGGCGGGCAATGCCCAGATCCTCCGGGCGCTGGATGACGCCGCGCTCCCGCAGCTCGGCGACTTTGGCGCGATCGCGCGCAAGGCCCACCGGGGTGTAGCCGGCAACGCCGCGGATGGCTTGCTCGCGCTCGGCCGTGTCGCGGCACAGCAGCAGGTTGGCGATGCCTTCCTCTGTGACGATATGGGTTACGTCGTCGCCGAAGATCATCACCGGCGGGTTGGACAGGCCCATGTCCTCGGCCAGGTCCCAGGCGTCGAGACGCTCGACGAAGGCCGGTGCCATCTTCTCGCGGAAGGTCTGCACCATCTGCACCACCAGCTTGCGCCCGCGCGGCATCTCGTCGCGGCCCTGGCGCGCTTCCTCGCCGGCCTTGATCCAGGCCTCGCTCTCGTGACGGCGGCCGCGTGCGTCGGCGCCCATGTTGGGCGCGCCACCGAAGCCGGCGATGCGGCCGCGGGTGGCGGTGGAGCTGTTGCCGGCGAGGTCGATCTGCAAGGTGGAACCGATGAACAGGTCGCAGGCATAGTGCCCGGCGGCCTGGCAGAAGGCGCGGTTGGAGCGCATCGAGCCGTCGGCGCCGGTGAAGAACACGTCGGGGCGCGAGGCGATGTAGTGCTCCATGCCCAGCTCCGAGCCGAAGCTGTGCACCGACTGCACGAAACCCGCCTCGATGGCCGGGATCAGCGCCGGGTGCGGGTTGAGCGCCCAGTGCGTGCAGATCTTGCCCTTCAGGCCCAACGACTCTGCATAGGTCGGCAGCAGCAGTTCGATGGCGGCGGTGTCGAAGCCGATGCCGTGGTTCAGGCGCGTCACGCCATAGCGTGCGTAGATGCCCTTGATGACCATCATCGCCATCATTACCTGGATCTCGGAGATCTGCGCCGGATCACGCGTGAATAGTGGCTCGATGTAGTAGGGCGTGGGCGCCTCGACGACGTAATCGACCCAGTCGGCCGGAATGTCGACGCGCGGCAGCGTGTCGCGGATCTCGTTGACCTGCGCAATGACGATGCCGCCGCGAAAGGCCGTGGCCTCGACGATGGCGGGGGTGTCTTCGGTGTTCGGGCCGGTGTACAGGTTGCCGTCACGGTCGGCCGCTTCGGCCGCGATCAGCGCCACGTTGGGCGTGAGATCGACGAAGTAGCGCGCGAACAGCTCCAGATAGGTGTGGATGGCGTTGACGCGGATGCGGCCCTCGGAGACCAGTTGCGCCAGCCGCGTGCCCTGCGGGCCGGAGAACGAGAAGTCGACCTCCTTCGCGATGCCGCGCTCGAACAGCGCGATGTGGTCGGGCAGGGCGATGACCGACTGCACCAGATGCAGCTCGTTCACCGTTGCGGGATCGACCGAGGCCAGCGCGCGGGCGAGGAAGTCCGCCTGCTTCTGGTTGTTCCCTTCGACGCAGACGCGGTCGCCGCAATCGATGACGGCCTCCAGCAGCGCGACGGCGTCGCGCGCCTCGACCCGCCGTCCGGTGGCCAGCCTGGCCGCGCGCGCCTTGCGCTCGGCTCGCCGGTTGCCCGGAAGGCGGTGATCGGTGGCGTTCATTCAGCACTCTCCTTGGCGCTCCCGGCGCACGCCGGGAGCGGGTTCAGGCTCAGACGGCCGGGCCCATCAGGAAGGTCGGCAGCCAGGTGGCGATGCCCGGGAACAGGCACAGCAGCACGATGGCCAGCACCATGCAACCGACGTAGGGCAGGGAGCCCCACAGGATGGTCTGCAGCTTGATGTCCGGCGCGATGCCGTTGATGACGAACAGGTTGAGACCGACCGGCGGCGTGATCAGGCCGATTTCCATGTTGATGGTCAGCACCACCGCGAACCAGTACGGGTCGAAACCGGCCTCGACGATGATCGGCAGCAGGATCGGTGCGGCCATCAGGATCACCGCCACCGGCGGCAGGAAGAAGCCCGCACCTAGCAGGAAGATGTTGATCATCAGCATCAGCATCCACGGGTTGAGCTGCATGTCGATGATCCACTGCGCCAGACTCTGCGTGATGTACAGGCTGGACAGCATGAAGCTGAACAGGCCCGAGGCGCCGATGATGACCATGATCATCACCGATTCCTTGGTGCAGTCGCGGAACACGTGCCACAGCACGGTCGGCTTCCACATCTTGTACACGACGATGGCCAGCACCACGCAAGCCAGCGCACCGACCGCCGCCGCTTCCGACGGCGTGGCAACGCCGCCGTACAGCGCCCACAGCACGAAGACGATGATCAACAGGAACGGGACGATCTTCGGCATCAGCTCGAGGCGTTCCTTGAGCGTGTACTTGATGCTCGACACCACTACGCCTTCGGTCTGGCGCCAGGTGGAGTAGATCGCCCAGGCCATGAACAGGCAGGTCAGCATCAGTCCCGGCAGGATGCCGGCGATGAACAACCGGCCGATCGAGGTCTCGGTCGAGATGCCGTACACGATCATCGTCACGCTGGGCGGGATCAGGATGCCCAGCGTGCCGCCGGCGGCGATCGAGCCGGCCGCGACGCCCTTGGGGTAGCCGCGCTTGACCATCTCGGGAATGCCCATCTTGCCGATCGCGGCGCAGGTCGCGGGTGAGGAGCCGGACATCGCCGAGAACAGCGCACAGGCGCCGAGGTTGGATACCACCAGGCCGCCCGGCACACGGGTCAGCCAGCGGCTGAGCAGTTCATACAGGTCGGAGCCGGCGCGCGAGGAGGCCACCGCAGCACCCATCAGGATGAACATCGGGATGGACAGCAGCGCGAAGCTGTCGAGTTTGCCGAAAATGACCTCGGGAATCACCGCCAGGCCGAACACGCCGTCCTGCCACAGGATGAACATGGTCGACACGATGATCAGGCCGAAGCCGACCGAGATGCCGGAGAACAGCACCGCGATGGTGGCGATCAGGACGAACAGGGAGAGCAGCAACGGATCCATCAGCGCTCTCCTTCGGTGGTCGGCTGGAGGGGCTGGTGGGTCAGCGGCAGGAAGGGGTCGTCAACGCGGGAGAGCATCATCAGGTCGGCGGTGTATTGCAGCACCGTCAGGCCGAAGCCGAGTGGCATTGCGAGGTAGGGAATCCATAGTGGCGTGCCGAACACCGACGACGAACGCCAGCCGCCGTCCCAAGCCTGCAGGAACAGTTCGGCCGAGTAGAACGCGATGACGGCGCAGGCACTGATCTGTATCAGCACGCAGACGGCAAACAGGACCTTGCGCGGGGCCTTTTTCAGGTACAGCGGCAACAGGTCGACGTTGATGTGGCCGCGCAGCAGCTGGACGTAGGGCATGCCCAGCATGGTCGCGCCGATCATCAGGTAGGTGACGATCTCGGTCTGCCATACGGTCGACTCATTGAGCACGTAGCGCATGAACACCAGCTGGCAGACGATGAATACCGACGCAAAGATCATCATTGCGGCGGTGACGCCGCAGATGCGCGACAACGCATGTACGGCACGGACGTATTGAAGCATCTTCGTGCTCCGGTTCGGGGTCTTCAGACGTGACAGGGCCGGCGCCTCGCGGCGCCGGCCCGATGCGGATTACTCGACCGACAGGGCCAGATCCAGCAGCTCCTGGCCGCCCTTCACCTGATCGTTGAAGGCCTTGTAGGAAGTTTCCTCGGCGAGCCTGCGCCACTTGGCGAACTGCTCGGCGTTCATGCTGGCGATCTCGACGCCGGCCTTCTTGAAGACCTCGACCGAGGCTGCGTCTTCCTTGGCGGCCTCCTCGGCGTAGAAGGCCTCGGCCTTCTTGGCGGCAGCGGCCAGCACGGCCTTCTGATCGTCGTTCAGCTTGTCATAGGCGCGCTTGGACATCATGACCGGCTGGTACATGAACCACAGTGCGTACTCGGCGGCCGGGGTGTAGCACTTGACCTGCTCGTACAGACGGAAGGACACGAAGCTCGAGGAGCTGGTGTTGACTGCGTCCAGCACGCCGGTCTGCATGCCGGTGTACACCTCGGAGCTCGGCATCGACGAGATCGATGCGCCGGCCCCGGCGAGCATCTGCTCGAAGGCCTTGCCGGCCGCGCGCATCTGCTGGCCCTTGGCATCGTCCGGCTCGACGATGCAGTTCTTCTTGGAGGCGAAGCCGCCGGCCAGCCAGCCCTTGGCGACGGTCACGGCGCCGGCCTTGTTGGCGATTTCCTCGATCTTGCCCATGAAGGCCGAATCGTTGATGCGCAGCGCGTGATCATGGTTCTTCACCAGACCCGGCATCAGCGTGAGGTTGAATTCGGGATGGCGGCCGCCGGCGTAGGACAGCGGCAGTACGGTCATGTCCAGACGACCCGAGGTCATCGCGCCCCACTGGTCGTTGGCCTTGAACAGGGCCTGGCTGGGGAAGATCTGGATGTTGAAGCCGGCGTTGGCCTTCTCGACTTCGTCGGCAATGATCTGGGCGACCTTGTGACGGATGTCGTTGGTCGACCACTGGTGCGACAAACGCAGGGTTTCCTGTGCCGCGGCCTGGCCGACGACGCCGGCGCCAAGTGTGACGGCAGCCGCTACGGTGAGGGCAGAGCGCAGGAAGTTCCTGCGGACGGACGGTAGTTTCCGGGTCATGGCGGTTGTCTCCATAGGAAAAAATTCTTCATTCTTGTGGTGCCGGGGGCGTGCGGCATGCTGATAGCATGCACTTTCAGCGTCACGGCGTGACGACCTTACCTGAAGGCGGGCGTCGGGTACAGATTTGTATTCGAAATTCACTTTCTTGTATACGAGAGAATAAACTAACAGCCATACCGTTCAAGTTCACGTCCGCACTTCGGGCGTGGCGGAGGAAGATCATCGCGATGAACAGTCCCGAAAGCCCCCCGGTGCCCGCGCGTCGCTCGGAGTACCTGCGCGAGACCATCGAGGAACGCATCGCGACCGGAGAATACGGTCCGGGCATGCGGCTCGACGAGAGCGAGCTGGCCGAGGAGTTCGGTGTTTCGCGCACGCCGATCCGTGAGGCGCTGATTCAGCTCGACTCGGAAGGTCTGGTCGAGATGCGTCCGCGCCGTGGCGCAGTGGTCATGGAGGTCACGCCACAGCGCCTGTGCGAGATGTTCGAGGTGATGGCCGAGCTGGAGGCGATGTGCGCACGCCTGGCGGCGAGGCGCCTGAACGAGGATGATCGCTGCGAGCTGGTGGCGGCCCATGAGGCGAGCCATTCGGCGCTCGATGGCGGCGACCCGAATGCCTATTTCTATCTCAACGAGCGCTTCCACCACGCCATCTACGCCGCCAGCCACAATCAGTTCCTGATCGAGCAGGCGCGATCGCTGCAGCGGCGCCTGCGCCCGTACCGGCGCATGCAGCTGCACGTGCGCGATCGCGTCTCGGCCTCGTTCGATGAACACGGGGCAATCACCCGGGCCATCGTCGCCGGCGACGGCGAGCGGGCGGCACAGCTGTTGCGCGACCACGTCACCGTGCAGGGGGAGCGCTTCAGCGATCTGCTGGTGTCCTTGAGCGAGCTGCAGGGCCGTGCGCGCCGTACGCGCTGACAAATCGCGCCTTCGTTGACCCCGCACAAGGCGGTCGGGGCATGAATCGTGCTAAATATCGGCCTCCGTCCGCCGTCCTGCGCAGCCGCGCCGGAGCGGATGTCGCCCCATCAGCCTGAATGACTTCCGACGCATCGCCCTCCGTCCCCTCCGCACTCGAAGAGTCCTGTTACCACTGCGGTCTGCCGGTACCGTCTTCGACCTCGCACTGGGTGCGCGTCGATGATGTCGAGCGCCGCATGTGCTGCGCCGGCTGCGAGGCGGTTGCGTCAGCCATCGTTTCCAGTGGCCTGACCGATTACTACCGCCACCGCGACGCCATGCCCGAGCCGGTGCGTGAGGCCATGCCGGCCGAACTGCAGGACCTCGGGCTGTTCGATCATCCCGATTTCCAGGCCGGCTTCGTCAAGCCGATCGGCGAGCACGAGCGCGAGGCAGCGCTGATCCTGGAGGGCATTACCTGCGCAGCCTGTGTGTGGCTCAACGAGCGCCACGTCAAGAGCCTGCCCGGCGTGTCCCTGGTGGATGTCAATTACGCCACGCGGCGTGCGCGCGTGCGCTGGGATGAGCGCGTCACGCAGTTGTCGGCCATTCTCGGTGCGATCCAGGCCATCGGCTACCGCGCCTATCCGTATGACGCCGAGCGGCTCGAGCAGGTCGCGCATCGCGAGCGCCGCTCGATGCTGTGGCGAGTGTTCGTCGCCGGTTTCGGCATGATGCAGGTGATGATGTACGCCTATCCGGCGTGGATCGCCTCGGGTGACGACCTGTCGCATGACGCCGAGGTGCTGATGCGCTGGGCCAGTCTGGTGCTGACCCTGCCGGTCGTGTTCTATTCCGCTGCCCCGTTCTTCCGCCGTGCCTGGCGCGACGTTCGCCTGCGTTCGCTGGGCATGGACGTGCCGGTGGCGCTGGGCGTGGGCAGCGCCTTTCTGGCCAGCACGTGGGCGACCCTGATGGACGGGCCGCACGTGTACTTCGATTCGGTCACGATGTTCGTCTTCCTGCTGTTGTGCGGGCGCTATCTGGAGATGCTGGCGCGGCAGAAGGCGGTACGCGGCGTCGAGGAGCTGGGCAAGGTGCTGCCTGCCGTGGCCGAGCGGCTGGGGGCGGACGGTGTCGCCGAGCGGGTGCCGGTGGCGCAGCTTGTGGTCGGCGAGCGGGTGAGGGTGCGGCCCGGCGAGGTCATCCCGGTCGATGGCGTGGTGCGCGAAGGGGCCAGCTCCGCCAACGAGGCCCTGCTCACCGGCGAGAGCCGACCGGTGCCCAAGTCGGCGGGTGCCGAGGTGATCGGCGGCAGCATCAACGTCGCCAGCCCGCTGATCGTCGAGGTCACGGGCGTCGGCGAGGCGACCCGTCTTGCGGCCATCCGCCGCCTGATCGAGCGGGCGGCGCAGGAGCGCCCGGCCGTGGCGGCACAGGCGGACCGCGTCGCCCGCGTGTTCATCGCTGCCCTGCTGGCGGCTTCAGTCGTGACCTTGCTGGTGTGGTACGTCATCGACCCGTCGCGGGCCTTGTGGATCTTCGTCTCGGTGCTGGTCGTGGCCTGTCCGTGCGCGCTGTCGCTGGCCACGCCGACCGCGCTGACGGTGGCGACCGATGCGCTGGCACGCATGGGCGTCCTGGTCACGCGCGGCCATGCCATCGAGGCGCTGGCGCGCGCCAACCGTTTCGTTTTCGACAAGACCGGTACGCTCACCCACGGCGACATGCGGCTTGACGCGGTGGAGGTGCTGTCGGGTGACGAGGCGACGGCACGCACGCTGGCGGCCGCGCTGGAACAGGGGGCGGAGCACGCCATTGCCATGGCGCTGCGTGCCGCAGCCGGCGACGCGCCGTTGCCGGCGGTGCGCGACACGCAGGTGGTGACGGGGCAGGGCGTCGAAGGCGTGATCGAGGGGCGCCGTCTGCGCGTCGGTCGCCCGGCTTTCGTCGGCCAGGCCTCCGGTCAGTCGCTGCCCGCGGCGGTTGCGCGGCTGGAGGAGGGGGGTGGGACGGTCGTTGCGCTCGGCTCGGATGACGGGTTCCTCGCGCTGTTCCGTCTGGCCGATACTCCCCGCGAAAGCGCTCCGGCTCTGGTCGGGCGACTGGCGGCAGAGGGCGTGCCGATGGCGATCGTCAGTGGCGATGCACCGGCCGCGGTGCAGGCGGTGGCCGACCGCCTGGGCATCACCGAAACCTTTGCGGGCGCCACTCCGGAGCAGAAACAGGCTTTCGTCGAGCGCTGGCAGGCCGGGTCGGATGCGGTGGTGGCGATGATCGGCGACGGCGTCAATGACGCGCCGGTGCTGGCGCAGGCGCAAGTCTCGATCGCCATGGGCGGCGGTACCGATCTGGCGCGCAATCAGGGCGACATGGTGCTGCTGTCCAACGATCTGGCGGGCGTGTCGCGCGCCATCACGCATGCCCGGCGCACGATGCGCATCGTGCGCGAGAACCTGTGGTGGTCATTCGCCTACAATTTCACTTCGGTCCCGCTGGCGATGGCAGGGCTGATCACGCCGTGGATGGCGGGTCTCGGCATGGCGGCGAGTTCGCTGCTGGTCGTGCTCAACGCCCTGCGCCTGCAACGCACCGAAGCTCCCGGAGGCTGAGATGGATATCGGTCTTTATCTGTTGATTCCGCTATCAGTCGTTCTCGTCTTCGTGATCGGCGTGGTATTCTTGCGGTCTTTACGTGGCGGCCAGTTTGACGACCTCGAGGGGCCCGGTTTCCGGATCCTGGTCGACGATCCTGACCCCCCGCGTGAAAAGGAAGAACTCGAGGCGCGCGCCCGCAAGGAGGAAAGATCCTCCGATCCGGGCAGGGACGAGCCCGGTTGATCCAGATCAAACCAGCCCCACAGGCCTGATGACATACTGCCTGCATGGTTGTCGCCGCACCCGGTGCGGGATGGCCATGGATTGCAAGTCTCTCTGTTGGGGTTGGGGGTGCGCCTAGCGCACCCCGTTTTTTTTGTGGGATGTGCCTCGCAGGGCAAAAGTTCGGGCGATGACCTACATTCAGATCTGTTGATTTGACGAGCGCTTGATCCGTGTCAAAACGGGTCGGGCGCTCTGGCGTATTTTCGGGGGCGGCTGCGAAGGATGTTGCCGGTCACGGAATCGATCTTGTAAACGAGAGGAGTAATCCAAGTGCAATCGCAGGCGACTTACAACTACACAGTCGTTCGCCAGTTCGCCCTGATGACCGTCATCTGGGGCATCGTCGGCATGCTGGTGGGGGTGATCATCGCCGCCCAGCTCGCGTGGCCGGCGCTGAACATGACCGAACTCGGCGAATGGTTCCACTTCGGCAGGCTGCGTCCGCTGCATACGAACGGTGTGATTTTCGCGTTCGGCGGCTGTGCGCTGTTCGCCACTTCGTATTACGTCGTGCAGCGTACCTGTCATGCCACGCTGTTTGCGCCGAAGCTGGCGGCCTTCACCTTCTGGGGCTGGCAGGCGGTCATCGTGCTGGCCGTGATCACGCTGCCAATGGGATATACCTCGAGCAAGGAATACGCCGAGCTGGAGTGGCCGATCGACATCGCGGTCGTCGCGGTCTGGGTCGTGTTCGCCGTGAATTTCTTCGGCACC
>JBFHJY010000023.1:0-13774 GCA_041595655.1 Azoarcus sp. | reverse complement strand
TGCTGCTGCCCATGAGACGATCAAGCAGGTAATCGGCCGCCCGGCGCCCCATCTCGCGCACCGGCACACGCACCGTTGTGAGCGCGGGTACCAAACTCGCCGCTACCGGCAGGTCGTCGAAACCGGTGATGGACAGTGCTTCGGGAACGGCGATCCCCTGCGCCTGAGCCTCGAACATCGCCCCCAGCGCCAGTATGTCGTTACCGCATATCAATGCGCTCGGGCGCTCCGGCATGCGGAGCAACGCTCGCGCAGCTTCGCGCCCCTCGCTTACCTCATAGGCACGCTCGAGCAACTGTCCGGGCGCAAACGTCAGCCCGTGCTGCTCGAGCGCCTGCTGCACCCCCGCGACCCGGTCTCGCGCCCGGTCGTTTTCCCTCGTAAAACCGGCAATCATGCCGATTCGGCGATGCCCCAACTGCACCAGATAATCCACCACGCAGCGCATCGCCATGCGGTTGTCGAAGCCGATACTTGGATGGGGCGCGTCCGGTGTGTATGTCCAGCAGTTGACGAAAGGCAGTGGCTTGCGTGCCAGCGCGTCATAGAGCTCCGGCGAATGCTCAGCACCGACCAAGATCATCGCGTCCACGCCTCGCGCCATCAACGCACGCGCTTCGCTCAGCTCCTCATACTGATCATATTCGGACGATGCGATCAAAAGCGTGTAGTTGCGCTGCGCGAGGCGTCGCTGCAGCGATTGCATACCGCGGGCAAAGATCGCGTTGTCGAGCGTCGGGATGATCGCGCCGATCGCCCGCAAGCGGCGCGAGGCAAGCGCCCGGGCGGCCGCGTCGGGCACGTAGCCCAGTTGCTCGATTGCAACGAGCACACGCTGTCGCGTCGCCGCGCCCACGCGCGCGGGTTCATTGAGCACGCGCGAGACCGACGCGGTCGACACGCCAGCCAAGGCTGCGACGTCCGCAATGCCTGGCCTATCGCGGTGAGCAACATTCCGCTTTTTGCGACTCATCATGAAGCCCCCGGAAGTCCCAAAACGAATGATAGCGTTTTCTTCGCGCTGCGGGAGCCGGGTTCTTTCGGCCTAACAGCGTCCAGCACCATGGCGCGGTGCGGCTCTGAACAGATGCCCCCCCGGCAGGCCGCAAATAAAATACGGCACAGGGGCGCAACACCGATGGGGACCTTGTTCTGGCGTTCCGTGGCAGATGTCATTGATGAGCGGAGAATTGTCATTCTGAGCCAACCCTTGACTTCGGCGCCGGGCGCTTTTAGGATGACCACAAAGAATGTAAGCGGTTACATACAAATATAAGCTCGGAGACAGGTCAATGCCGCGATTTCCATCCCGCAACGGAATGGCGCCCGCTGAACGACTCACGCGCAGGCTGTACGCGATCTCGTTCGCCCACTTCTGGACTGGAGTGGCCAGCGGAAATTCCACATCGGTACCGGGCTCACCTCGCCCCCGCTCTTCCCCGAAATCGCACTCGCCCTGATTCTCGCCGTCATGCTGGCATTGGCGCTTTTCGCCTGCCTGCTTGAAGCGCTGCCGAAGGCGGAAAACCGCCCCACGACCGACACCACGTTTGGAGACGCAGGATGAACATGGAATCTGCGCAGATCGCACCCAAAATTCCTGGCCATCGTCGTTTTGATGGAGCGTCGCCCAGCTTTACGTACTGATGGCGTTGTCACGCTGCGCTATTCCGCACGTCATCGGCATGCTCGTGGTTGTCCTGCTCGTGGCATTCATTGCGCAACTGTCGATGCAGGGAATACCACACTGACGCCGCCTCTCCCGACAACGACCAGATAAGCGCAGGACGTCGTTCGATCACTACAGCCGCATGCACTTCCGAACAAACGCAGACAACCGCAACAGTAGAAGGAGCTAGTAAATGCGCGCGATTCATCTCACGACAGCCCCCGGCACATTCGCCACCGGGGACATTCGCCTCGCCAAGGACGCCCTGGGCAGGATATTTGTACTCGACATCGGGATGCATTAATTATGGGTACCCGTTTTGATCTCGACGGCCGGGTTGCGGTCGTCACCGGCGGCAGCTCCGGTCTGGGCAAGGCGATGGCGCAGGCCCTGGCCGGCGCTGGCGCGGCCGTGGTGCTCTTGGCACGGCGCGAGGCCGAGCTAAATCAGGCCGCAGCCGATATCACGGCTCAGGGCGGCAAGGCAGCGTGGGTTACCGCTGATCTGGCCGACGCGGAATCCCTCACCGCCACGGCCCGCGAGTCCGCGAATGCTTTTGGCGCACCCGACATTCTCGTCAATGCCGCTGGCGTGAACCTTCGTCAGCCCATCGAGGAGGTCGACCTCGCCGCCTGGAACCTCCACCTTCAATTGCATCTGAGCGCGCCGTTCTTTCTCGCCAAGGCACTGGTGCCGGCGATGATCGAGCGCAAATGGGGGCGCATCATCAACCTCGCCTCGTTGCAATCGCTCAGGGCATTTCCCAACAGCGCGCCTTATGGCGCCGGCAAGGGCGGCATCGTGCAGCTAACGCGGGCCATGGCCGAAGCGTGGTCCCGACATGGCATCAACGTGAACGCGATCGGACCCGGTTTTTTTCCGACCGAGCTCACTGCGGCGGTCTTCAACGATCCGGCGCGCGCCGAAGCCAACGCGCGGCAGACGATGATTGGCCGCAACGGGAGTCTCGAAGACATTGCCGGCCCAACGATCTTTTTCGCCTCTCCAGCCTCCGACTACGTCACCGGGCAAACCCTATGGGTCGACGGCGGTTTTTCCGCCAAATAGAAAGGAACTGTCATGAGCACCATGAATGCACTGGTCTACACGGCCACCGAAACAGTCGAATACCGGCCGGCACCGATGCCCGAACCCGCCGCGGGCCAAGCGCTCGTGCGCGTCGAGGCGGTTGGCATCTGCGGCTCCGACATGCACGCCTACCATGGCCACGACGCACGGCGTGTTCCGCCGATGATTCTCGGTCATGAGGCCAGCGGGTATGTTGAAGAGGGGCGCTTCAAGGGTCGCCGCGTCACCATGAACCCGATCGCTTTCTGCGGCTACTGCGACTACTGCCAAAGCGGCCGCCAGAATCTGTGCTCCAACCGGACGATGATCGGCATGCAGCTGCCGGGCGCCTTCGCCGAATACCTCGCCGTGCCCGAGCAGAGCCTGATCGCGCTACCGGACGACATCAGCCCGATCGCGGCCGCGCTCACCGAACCCGCGGCCACCGCGCTTCACGCCGTCAATGTTGCCGCGCGCGTCGCCTCGCAGCCACTCGCCGAAGGGCGGGCCGTGGTTATCGGCGCCGGCTCCATCGGTCTGCTGACAGCCTTGTTCCTCAAGGCGCGGGGTTGCCGGCACATCCTCATCGGCGATACCAACCCGCTGCGCCGCCGCACCGCTGAGGCCGCCGATTGCGGCGAGGTCTTCGATCCGGTCACCCAGCCGCCCGCCGAAAATACCTACGATCTGGTGTTCGACGCCGTCGGCGCCGTCGCCACGCGCAAGCTCTCGATCGACGTGGTCAAACCCGGCGGCACGATCGTGCATATCGGGCTGCTGAAGGGTGATGGTGATTTCAACGTGCGCAAGCTCACCTTGGCCGAAGTGGCATTCATGGGCGTCTATTGCTACACGCAGGGCGATCTGCAGGCGGCCGCCAACGCGTTGTATGAGGGCGCGCTGGGGTCGCTCAACTGGGTGGCGAAAAAACCGCTACAAGCCGGCGCGGAGGCCTTCACGTCACTTCACACGGGGGAGGCGGCAGCGGCAAAGATCGTCCTCGTTCCATAGCGCCTGTGTAATGCATCGCGCGTTTGTGTGATACCCCTCAGCGGGCTGATTCAAGCCGCAACGCGGAAGCAGGATAGCCCCCCGGCGAGCATGTGCAAAGACGAGCGAGCCCGCTGCGGGACGCGTCCCGAAGAGCCAGGGTTGATAGGAGCACATCGCGTCCGGGCGGCGAAAGGACAATCACGTCCGTTCGAGCCTTTGTCATACTCATCAGTGCAATTGCGTGGCTCGCATGACTCAAGCCACCGCCCTTTTCAGATACCGCAAAAACAAAATTAATGCTTGCACAAGGGAATGTAATCGCTTACATTAAATTTCGAACCGACTCCACCCTAGGACGAAGTTCCTGCGGCTCCCGCTGCTCCTGCCCTGCTTTTCACCTGTTTCACTGCAAATTCGACGATGGGGCTTTTCGGAAAAATGCGTTTTTGAGCCATGTGGGTGAAATCTTGGTTCGGCCTATCGTCTGGGTGCCCAAGATATCGCTCACCTTGCTTCCCGAAACTAACAGAAAGGACAAATGAAAATGGCCAGAGAATATCTCAAGAAAGCAACGAAGACCTCTACGTCAGATGCGTCGGACGTGCATGACACGGTGGTCAACATCCTGAACGACATCGAAGCGCGAGGCGACGCGGGCGCGATGGAATACGCGGCCAAGTTCGACAAATACAAGGGCAACGTTCTGCTCACGCAGGAAGAGATCAACGCCGCCATCGCCCAGGTTCCTGCAAAGCTGAAGGCGGACATCGACTTTGCCCACGACAATGTCAAACGCTTTGCCGAACTGCAGAAATCGACGGTCAAGGATGTGCAAATGGAAATTGTGCCGGGCGTGATAGCCGGCCAGAAGTCAATGCCCGTCAATAGCGCCGGCTGCTATATTCCCGGTGGGCGTTATTCCCATATCGCCAGCGCGATCATGACCGTTACCACCGCCAAGGTGGCGGGCTGCAAAACGATCGTCGCTTGCTCGCCGCCGCGCCCCGACGTGGGCGTGGCTCCGGCAATCATCTACGCGGCGCATGTGTGTGGTGCGCACCATATCCTGGCCATGGGCGGTGTGCAGGGCATTGCGGCAATGACATTTGGTCTCTTCGGTCTGCCCAAGGCCAACATTCTTGTCGGTCCCGGAAACCAGTTCGTCGCCGAAGCCAAACGCATCCTTTTCGGCCGCGTCGGTATCGATATGTTCGCTGGTCCCACTGACAGCCTCATTCTGGCCGACAAGACCGCCGATGCTCATATCGTGGCGACCGATCTCGTGGGCCAGGCGGAGCACGGCTACAACTCACCCGTCTGGCTGATCACGGACGATCGTGCCCTGGCCGAGGACGTGATGAAACGCGTGCCAACCCTGATCGCCGATTTGCCTGAGCTGAACTCGAAAAACGCAGAGGCCGCATGGCGCGACTATGCCGAGGTAATTGTCTGCTCCGACCGCGAGGAAATGGCCGCATGCTCCGATGACTACGCGCCCGAGCATCTCACTGTGATGGCTGAAGATCTGGACTGGTGGCTGGATCGACTGACCTGCTATGGCTCGCTGTTCGTGGGCGAAGAGACGACCGTGTCCTATGGTGACAAGGCGTCGGGCACCAATCATGTGCTGCCCACTTCCGGCGCCGCCACCTATACCGGCGGCCTCTCGGTGCATAAGTACATGAAGATCGTCACTTGGCAACGCGGTACACGGGAAGGATACAAGGATGTTGCCATCGCCACCGCGCGCATCTCACGACTGGAAGGCATGGAGGGCCACGCCCGCCAAGCCGACGTGCGTCTCGCCAAGTATTTCCCGGACGAGAAGTTCGACCTGACGTCAAACGCCTGACGCTGCAAATCTTTTCAACCTGGCTGGCAAGGCGGTCTGCGTGACCGCCGCCAGTGCAATACGTAAAACCAGGAGTCAATTAATGAATATTTCAAAAAGGATTGCGGATGATCTCGTCGCGAACGACGTTTCGTTCGTAACAACCGTTCCGTGCAAGCAACTCGCGGGCGTGATCGACGAAATCGACCGGCACGAGAAGGTATTCCACATTCCTTCGAACAACGAAAACGAAGGCATGGGCCTTTGCGCAGGCGCTTTCATGGGCGGCAAGCGCCCTGCAATCATTATGCAGAACACGGCGATCGGCGTAACCATCAACACGCTGGCAACACTCATCCAGTACTACCGCATGCCGCTGCCCATGCTGATCAGCTATCGCGGTGAATTGCGCGAACCGGTGGCCTGCCAGGTCGAGATGGCTGTTCACACAAAAGCGCTGCTGGCGCAGTTGAACATTCCCACTTATCACTTCCACAAGAAATCCGACGTTGAAGAGTTCGACAATATCCTGAAATATACCTTCATGTGCAACAAACCGGTCGCCATCCTGACCGATGCCAACTTCTGGGGAGGTTACGGAGAATGATTCGCTCTGACATTTTGAAAGACATCGCACCAATCCTGCGGGACCAGCTGGTGGTGTGCAACATCGGCCTGCCCAGTCAGGAGCTGCATATGCTCGATGATCAGCCGACCAATTTCTACATGCTTGGCACGATGGGCCTGTCTTCGTCCATCGGCTTTGGCTTGGCGCTGGCGCAGAAGAAAAAGGTTATCTCGATTGATGGTGACGGCTCGGTTCTGACCAACTTTGGCACACTGCCGACGATCGCCAACAACGTCGCGAATAACTACATCTTGCTGATCATCGACAACGGCAGCTATGGTTCGACGGGCGATCAGCCCACCTATGCGGGCAAGAAAACCTCGCTAGCGGCGGTGGCCCGTGCCTGTGGTTGCGAAAACGTGGTCGAAGTGCAGGCCAAAGACACCGGCAAAGCACTGCAAGCGGCGATTGACGGCGACAAGATGACGATCATCGTCGCCAAGTGCGACAGCGGAAACATCACGGTCCCCGTGATTACGATGGACCCGGTCGTAATCCGCGACCGCTTCATGAAAGCTGTCTCGGCATGATGGGGAGCGCTGCGCGAATTCATTCTGCGGAGGACGCGCGGCGCCTCGCTTCCAAGCGCCTTCCGTGGATGGTCTTTGATTATATCGATGGCGCCGCCGGGCAAGAGAACGGGCTACATCGCACCCGGGCCGCGTTCGATTCAATCTGCTTGAGACCTCGCATCCTGACAGATGTCAGCCAGAGATCGCTCGGCACTAAGCTCTTTGGTACAAGCACCAAACGACCCTTTGGGATTTCACCAATGGGAATGTGCAACCTGTCAGCCCCCGGCGCCGATCTGATGTTGGCGCGCCTTGCTGCGCGCGATGCTGTTCCGGTCGGCGTTTCAACGGTCGCGTCCACGCCGTTGGAGAAGATGATTGAAACCGCCGAGGGGCACGCGTGGTTTCAACTCTATTTCAGTGGCGACGGTACCGGTACATTCAAACTCGCAGAACGCGCCCAGGCCGCGGGCTATAAGACAATCGTTCTGACCGTCGACGTGGCCGAAGTGGGTCGTCGTCCACGCGAGTTGCGCCATGGATTCACCATGCCGTTTCGTATCGGCTTGCCCCAGTTCATTGACTTTGCCATGCATCCACGCTGGTCATTGGCGGGTCTCATAAAGGGTAAGCCGCAGATGGCGAATTTCCTCATGGACGGCTACGAGTTCGACCGCACGGAAAGTCGCGCCAAGGCCGATTGGGGAACGCTCGAAAAGCTGCGAGCGATGTGGAAGGGTCAGCTGGTGGTCAAAGGCGTCCTCGACGTCGAAGACGCGCAAAAGCTCAAAACCACGGGCGTCGATGCGATCCAGGTCTCAAGCCACGGCGCGCGCCAGCTTGAAAGCGCCCCCCCTGCGATTACCGCGCTTGCTGAAATCCGGGGAGCCGTCGGCCCGGACTTCCCGCTGTTTTACGACAGCGGCCTGCGCTCAGGTGAAGACGTGCTGAAAGCCTGTGCTCTGGGAGCGGATTTCACGTTTTTCGGGCGCGTACTGCAATTTGCAATCGCGGCTGCCGGTGAAGAGGGGCTGCACCGTCTTTGGGATGTCTTGAGCCAGGAGCTCTCCATCGCAATGGCCCAAACGGGGCTCCGCTCCATTGAAGATATCGCTTCGCATCAGGCGCTGTACGTCGCGCCTACCAAATAATGAACCCTGTCTCGTTTTTGGGAATTTGCACTGATGATCGCGTTACTTTCTTGCTGGACCAATCGCTGTGCTTTTGCGTGCCGTGTAGCGACTCCACGCCAGCGTCCGACCGCCAGCATTCCTGGAGTGCACCGGGCGCATGCGGGTGAACGCGCAATACGGCTGTCACGATGGGCAGCACGGTGCCGAATTCTTGCCGCGAGTCCGGCGGGCACAGCCGGTTCGGGACCCGCGCCAACAGCGCATGGCTCGACATACACCGGCCCCCATGCCAAGCCCAACTCCTTGAATGTCGAGTGCGCTGGCAAAGCGCCAAGACAGACCGAAACGCACGACGGCAGGTCGCCTATCGCCTACTCCGTTGAAGCGACACAACATGAATACGACCATTGAAAACCCCGGACATCGAATCGTCATCGTCGGAGGTGGTGCGGGCGGGCTGGAACTCGCCACCCGTTTGGGCGACAAGTATGGCCGCAAGGGCAAGGCCGTGGTCACGCTGATCGACAAGAATTCGACCCATGTATGGAAGCCCAAGCTGCATGAGATCGCAGCCGGTAGATTGGACATGAGCGCCCACGAAGTCGGTTATCTCGCCCAGGCTCATTGGCATGGATCCTGTTACGTTACGGGGGAAATGATCGGACTCGATCGCGAGCGGCAAGAGGTGAGGATTGCGCCCTACCACGATTCGGAGGGCAATCAGGTAAGTTCCGAACGCGTGCCTGGCTACGACACGCTGATCGTCTCCGTCGGCAGCCAAAGCAACGATTTCGGCACACCGGGCGTCAAGCAGCATGCGCTCAAGCTCGAAGATGCGGCCGACGCGCGCCGCTTTCACGCGCGCATGGCCAATGCCCATGTCCTGGCGCAGGCACAGACCGAACCCTTGCGCCCGGAACAACTGCATGTCGCGATCATCGGTGCCGGCGCGACCGGGGTGGAACTGGCCGCCGAATTGCATCGCACCACGAGAGAAGTCGTCGCCTATGGTCTGGACCGGGTCGATCCGGACAAGGACATGAAGATCTCTCTCATCGAAGCGGCTGAGCGCGTGCTGCCCGCGCTGCCCGAGCGCTTGTCAAAACCGACCGAAAAGCTGCTGGCCAAGCAGGCTGTCGACGTGCACACCAGCGCCAAGGTCTCCGCGGTTCAGGCCGATGGTGTGCATCTCGCAGACGGACGCATGCTCCCGGCCGAACTGGTGGTCTGGGCGGCGGACGTGAAGGCTGCCGACTTCCTGTCACAGCTCGGTGGACTCGAAACGAATCGAATCAACAAGTTGCTCGTTAAACCGACCTTGCAGACCACGCTGGACGACAACATTTTCGCTATCGGCGACTGTGCCGCCTGCCCTTGGCCTGAGAAGGGTGGTTTCGTTCCACCACGCGCACAGGCCGCTCATCGGCAGGCCTCGCATCTCTACAAACAGCGACAACGCAGCATCGCAGGCGAGCCGGTACTCAAGGAGTACGAATACCGCGACTTCGGCTCGCTGGTATCGATGGGCGAATACAGTACCGTCGGCAGCATGATGGATGGGCTGATCGGCGGAACTCTCATGATCGAGGGCCTGTTCGCCAAGCCCGTGTACGCTTCCCTGTACAAGATAGATGCACGAACTCGCCTTGCACGGGGCCACCAACGTAACGCTCGACACGCTGGCGCGGATGATTACACGACGCACGGAACCCCATGTGAAACTGCATTGAAGTGGGCGGCCAGGTGCCGGCGTGGCGCCCAAATGATTGCCAAGAGGGCATCCGACATGATTCTCGCCAACAACCGCGGAACACCATCTACAACTTGTTGAAATAACGAGGTTTCGCCCGGGCAAACCTGCCCATCCCTGCCACATAGAGGAGACACTCAAATGGCTCATAAGACACCACTCGACCGTCGCGGATTCCTGCGCATCGCAAGTCGCTACGGACTGACATCCACGGTACTCGCAGCCACCGGCATCGTCGGGCCACTGACGCTTGAAGGCGTATCCCGGGCGGCAGCGGCAACTTCAGATGCAAGGGCCGCCAGCACACCGCTGCGTACCCTCAAGTTCGGCGCCGCCGGCTTCAACGAAGAGAACCTCAAGATCCAGGAATCGGGCCAGTTGTGGTTTGCCCAGGAACTGGAAAAGCGCACCGACGGCGCGCTCAAGATCGAATTCATCGGCAACAACCAGATCTGCAACCAGTCCGACTGCGTGAAGAAGACGCAGCAGGGCATTCTCGACATGTTCACCGCCAGCACGCAGAACTCCGCCGGCGCGGCGCCCTATTACAATGTTCTCGATTTCGCTTATATGTTCCCGTCACGCGCCTCGCAGCATTATTTCCTGTATCACCCGAAGAGCGAAGCGCTATTGCGCGAGCCGATGCGCAAGCGCCACAATATCGAGTTCCTTTACAGTCACTGCGAACTGCGCGGCATCATGCTCGGCAAGAACTTTGCCGACAAACCGCTGGTGACCAGCGTGGAGCAACTCGCCGGCACCAAGAACCGCGTAACCAGCACGCAGCTCGGCCGCATCGCGATGGAGTTGATGAATCTTGGTCCGATTCCACTGGCCTGGGAGGAGACGCTCGATGGCCTCAAGCAGGGATTGATCGACGGCTCGGAAACCTGGATGAGCGCAGCGGCCTACGCGAACATGGCGCCGGTGCTCACGCAAGCGGTCGATCTGAGCTTCTTCTGTGGCACCGAACACACCGCGATGAGCACCAAGGTGTTCGAAAAGCTACCGCCGGAAATCCAGGCGATCGTGCGGGAAACGGCGTACGACGCACAGCAGTACACGCAGCGTGAGCATGAGCGTGCGCTGGTCGAAATCGTCGGCGCAGTGGCCGATCCGGGTCCCGACACGATCTTCGCAAAGAACAATGTGCGCGTCTCGGTTCTTTCCGACGAAGAGAAGTTGAAAGCCGAGAAGATGTGCTCGCCCGAGTTCGTTCCCAAGCCGTGGGAAGAGTGGCGCGAGCGCCTCAACAAGATGAACGGTGCTGGCCACGATGTGTACAAGGAGATTTTCGATATCGCGCGCGAAATCCCCAAAGACACGGCGGTCGCCGACGTCAAGCCGCGCAAGTGGTGGGAAGCCGCCTGAGGACGCGCTGAAGAAATGAGCGAGCGGGATGAAGTGCAAGGCGCGCGGCGCACAGCGACCGAGACATATCAGGTCGATAGGCGAGGAAGCGAGCACTGCGCAACGCAGCAATTCGCCCGCGCAGCCATTTTTTCAGCGCTTTTCTAAGCTGAAGGCACCATAGAAATCAGCGTCTGCTGTCTGACCCCGGCAACGCCGGGGCCAGCACTGCGCCCTGTTTTGGGAGAACACCCAATGTCAATTCTGATGGCACCGTTACGGTGGCTGGACGATCACGCCGAACGGACGATAATACTTATCGCATACTCAAGCATGGCGCTGATTATTGTTTACGCGGTCATCCAGCGTTATATATTCAACTCGCAGATTGCGTGGAGCTCGACCATCCCGATCTACCTGTTCCTGTGGGTCACCTGGATCGGCTGCGCTTACAACGTCAAACAACGCACCCACCTGGTGTTCAACGATATTCGCTTGCGCATGCCGTACGGCATGCAGTTTGCGATGATGTGGTTGGACGCCATTCTGTGGGTCAGCTTCGGCACCATGGTGGCCTACTTCACCATCGAGCAGACGCAGATCGCCTATGACAACTTCGCCATCGTGGGGGGCACCAACGACGTCATGCAGTGGTGGTTCTACCTCGCCACGCCGGTGGGCTGGTTCCTGCTGATGTTCCGCGCTTTGCAGAATCTTTGGTCCGACATCGGACGCTATCTCCGTCGCGAACCGTTCCTGGTCGACATTCAATCCATCGGCGGGGACTGAGGGCAGATCATGGATACTTCAACTCTAATTGGCCTGGTTTCCATCGGCGTGATCATTCTGTTCCTGATCGGCGTCCCCATTTTTCTGGTCATCGGTTTTTGGGTGGTCGGCGCTTCACTGGTCATCGATTTCACGCTGGCAAATATCGGCGTCACGCTGTTCGAGGGACTGAACTTCTTCGGCTTGTTGTCCTTGCCCTTGTTCATTCTGACCGGTGACTTGATCGCCGCGGCGGGTATCGCCCGACGGCTGGCCGACTTCGCTCACGCTTGCCTGTGCTGGATGCGCGGTGGTCTCGGTCTGGCGACGATCGGCTCCTGCGGCTTGTTCGCGGCGATTTCGGGGTCGAACTCGGCGACCACCGCAACCATCGGCGGCATCATGCATCCGCTCCTGAAAGAAGACGGCTACGACAGCCGCTTTGCCGCGGCGACTGCGGCGGCCGGCGGCACGGTCGGCATCATCATCCCGCCGTCGATCATCTTCATCGTGTATGGCTTCCTGATGAATTTGTCGATTTCAGACCTCTTCGTCGCCGGTATTTTGCCCGGTTTTCTGATGGTCATCGCCATGCAGGGCGTGTGCTGGTACATGTGCAGGAAGCACAACTGGGGCACGGTCACGCCGCTGGTGATGTCGCGCGTATTCAAGACGGCACGACTCGCCTACCTCGGCTTCTTCGCCATCTTCATCGTTATCTTCGGGATCTATTCGGGCATTTTCTCGCCCACCGAAGCGGCGGCGATCACGGTGGGCTTCTGCCTGCTGGCCGGCTTGCTGCTCACCCGGGAAATCAAATGGAAAGCCTTGCCCGACATCCTGCTGCGTTCCGGTCAGCTCACCGGCATGCTGGCGCCGATGATTGCCATTTCGATCGTCATGCAACAGGTCTTCGGGCTGCTCGGCGCGGGCGAGGCAGTGGCGGCGTTCGTCGAATGGTTCGGTAGCGGCGACACGGTGACCTTGCTAGTGTGCATGGGTATCGTGATGGCAGCCGGTACGATTCTCGAGTCTCTGCCGGTGACGGTCATTTTTGCGCCTATTCTGGCGCCCATCGCGGTGGCGACAGGGGTCGATCCGGTGCACTTCTCGGTCATCTTCCTGGTCGGTGCGGCGATCGGCTTCATCACCCCGCCCTTCGGCCTCAACCTGTTCGTGGCCAGTGGCGTGACCGGTATTCCGTACTCCAAGCTGGTGAAGTTCGCCTTGATGTACATGATCGGCCTGGTCATCGCCTGGATGATCATCGCCTTCATCCCGTGGTTGTCTTTGGGGCTCATTCCTAGCTCCGCGGTGTAAGCACCAGGAGAAACGGGGCCGGGACGCCGCCTTCCTGCCCCGTCTCATGCGCCTCATCGGTGACTCGCCGCTGGGGCGCATTCACGCTCACGCCGCGCGACGAAAACTCCCGAGAAACACCCCGGCAAGCACAAACAGCCCGCCGAAGGTTCGATTCACCGTAAGCGATCCATGAACCCCATCCGCCGGGGCCAGCGCTGCGTTACGCGACGAGCAGCCCCTCGGGCCGCTGATTCCACGGCAGCAGCGCTTCGAAGTCGTCGACGGACTTGGCTGCCGGCAGGGCGCGCAGCACGTCGCGCATCAGATTGGTGACCGGCTGCAGCGCCTGCGCGGCGTCGACCAGCGCCTCGGCCTCGTTGAAGAGCCAGCCCTGGCCCGCATGCGACTCGCTGCTGCGCCCGAATATGCGCTGACGTGCCAGGCGCAGTTGTTCGTAGATTTCGAGGATGCGCGCTTCAAAGGCTTTTTGGAGTTCGGCCTCGCGGACCCTGAAGGCTGCTTGCCGTTCGGCTTCGCGCGCCTCGAGGGCTTCCTGATGCGCGATCTCATGCGCCTCGAAGGCGCGCTGCTGGGTCAGCAACAAGGCTTTGAGCGCTGCTGGATCGTCGGGCAACTGCTCGGGGAGGACGGGCGCGCACGCCGCTGGCGGGATTCGAGAGGGTGTCGGCGGGTAACCGGTAACTGCGCAGCGTTCTTGCCTACGGGCGAGGACGATGCAAAGGCGATCGCAGCGGATTGCCGGCGAAGAT
>JBFHJY010000022.1:0-13839 GCA_041595655.1 Azoarcus sp. | reverse complement strand
GAGCGCGAGCAGCGCCAGCGCGGCGACGATCAGGATGAAATTGACGTAGCCGACGTAGAACAGCGAATAGACGAAGAACCACAGGCTCTCGAGCCGCTTGAACAGCGGATGCTGGCCGACCTCCAGGCGCTTCACCGCGTGGCTGACGCTGCCGTCGGCGTTCTTGTCGACGCGCACGTAGTGATAGAAGCTGTCCTCGTCGTTGAGCACCAGCCCGCCTGCGCCGCCGGTGGTGATGAACAGCGTGTTGCCGCGCCGCTGTTCGTCGTACAGCGCCAGATTGGCCGAGAACACGATGTCGATGCGGTGGCGCTCGAGCGCGGCGAGCAGCGCATCGCGGGCCGCGTCCGGCAAGTAGTCGTCGGCGGTGGCGAACATCGGCTCCTCGGCCGGGCGCAGCGGCGGCTTGCCGATGAACACGAGTCGCGCGCGGCTGGCGTCGTGTTCGAGCAGGTCGTCCATCCAGCGCAACTGCCAGCGCCACGGTGTCTTGCCGGTGGCGTCGAGGAAGATCAGGCGGGTGTCGTTCAGGCGCAGCGTGTAGAAATGCGGGCCGAAGTGTTCGTAGAAGCGGAAGCTGCCGAAGTTGGCGAATTCATTCGGGCCGAAGGTCAGCAGCCACGGCACGGCAAGATGGCGGAGCGTGCCGTCGAGGGCGCGGTACTTGTCCTCGCCTCCGCCGCTGACGGCGTTGCCGGCCGAGACGACGAAGTCCACGCCGGCCTCGTTGAGCATCGGCGCGATGCGCCGCTCGAACACCCCCACCGAGTTCTCGATGTTGCCGACCACTGCGAAGCTGAAGGCCTCGCGGGTCTCGAGCGCGGCGCGGATGCGTTCGACCTGGCGCGCGTGCAGTGCCTCGAGGTCGGGCAGGAAGAAGTTCAGATAGGCCTTATAGCCGAGCATCAGCGCGATGACCAGCAGGCATGCGTAATACGGCAGGCGATGGCGCAACAAACGGTTCATGCGTCACCCCGTGCCTTCGCGGCGAGCCGGCGACCGAGCAGGGCGAGGCCCACCAGCATGCCCAGATGGATGGTCAGGAAGCGCCACGCCAGCGTCACCAGCACCACTTCGCCGGGTCCAACCAGTTCGGCGAAGAAGGTGCCGAACACACCCTCGGAGATGCCGGAGGCACCGGGCGTCGGGGCGAAGTACATGACGAACGTCGTCACCAGTGCCAGCCCCGCCGTAGTCAGCCACGCCGTGTCGTGGCCCAGGGCGCCGACCAGCAGTGCCGGGAAACTGAACAGGCAGGCAAGAAAAGCCAGGGTGCTGATGACCGACGCCGCAATCAGATGCGGCGGGCCGGACAGGTATTCGCCGAAGCTGCGGGAGAAGCGCAGCACCTCGCGCCGCAGCGCGAACTGCAAGCTGCGATGGCGTGGCGCGTCGACCAGCCCGACACGGCGCAGTCCTGCCAGTGAACCGCCCAGCGGTACCACCAGCCAGCGCGCGCGCAGCACGACGACGGTGAAGAACAGCACATACAGTGCGACCAGTGCGGCCAGCACGGGTGCAAGCCGCTGCAGCAGCGCCGGGCCGTCGGTCGCCGAACCGAAGGTCAGGAACAGCGGCGTGGCGACGAAGATCACCGCGGTCGCGAGCACCGTGCGCAGCGTTGTCGCGGCGGTGGCGCGGCCCACCGGCACGCCGTGCTCGCGCATCAGCCATACCTGCGCCACGCCGCCGCCGGTGGCCATCGGCGTGACGTTCGAGAAGAACAGGTTCACGAACACCAGGCGCGCCATCGCCATGGGCGGGATGTGATGTCCGAGCGCGCGCAGGGTGAAGTGCAGGCGCAGCCCGTCGGTCGTGAAATACAACAGCAGCAGCATTGCCGCCCCTGCCAGCACCGGAGGTGCGAGCAGGCCGCGGTTGAACGTCACCTCACGTCCGGCGAGCAGGTCGAACACCGCCCAAGCGCCGGCGAGGGAGAGCGCGACGAAGATCAGCCCGAACAGCGCCAGCCGGCGTCGCGGCGAGGAGGCGGGGGAGTTCCCGGTCCGCATGTTCATCGCGCCATGATACCGGTGCCGGCTTCACAGCATCGGGTTAGTCCGGTCCCGGGTGCGTGGGGTGCGGTGTCGGCTACTTCAGGGGTGTGTGCTGACTCCTGAACGTGGCACGCCCGCCGGCACCGGGCACACCTGCCGGAGGGGTGTTACGGCCTTGCCGGGATGAATGTGGGGGCTGGTCAGGCGTGGGCCAGAGCCGCCTCGGGGCGGATGCGGCAGGCGGCTTGCGCTGCCGGCCGCGCCAGCGATTCCGAAGCAGTGTCTGTGAGCATCGAAGAGATGATCTCGCGCACGCTCTCCAGCGGCTGGGCGCCGGCGAGCAGGCGTGAATGCACTGACGGATCGGACGACTGCAGCAGGATGCCCGGTACGCCGCTGATGCCGAGGCGTTCGGCTTCATGGCGGTCAGCCTGCACGGCTGCAGTGTAGTCGCCGTTCTGCAGCGCGAACTTGAGACGTGCGGCATTCAGTCCGATGGCGCGACCGATGCTGGCCAGTACGCTGATCCTGCCGATGTCGCGGCCGTGTTCGAAGAAGGCCTGGAACAGCGACAGACGCATCTTGTCGCCGAGGCCATGCTCGCGCGCGAACATCTCGGCTTCCAGTGCCATGCGGCTGCGCGGCTGCATCGGCGGCAGGCGCAGACGCATGCCGCGCTCCTCGGCCATCGGATACACCGCGTCGGCCCAGGCGCTGCGCAGGTAGGCTCCCTTGGGGTCGAGCGTGGGGATGGGCTCCGGTCGCAGCTCGAAGGCGCGCCAGCGGATTTCCACGGCATCACCGAACTCGGCGCGCAACGCGTCGAGCACGGGGGCTTCGAGATAGCAGAAGGGGCAGACGTAGTCGCTCCAGATGTCGAGGGTAATTCTGGACATGATGAGACGGGCGTTGTGCGCCCGTGGCTGTGAGTCGGCAGGGGGTGGAGCGGATTATCGCCTATTTGGTTCCTGCTCAACACACAAAGCTTACAAAAAACTTACATCCTGTCAGTTTCTGCTTTCGACTACTGGAAAGCCACCTCGGCAAAGCTTCGGAGCTTGCGGCTGTGCAGGCGGTCGATGCCCTGTTCGCGCAGCAGTTCGATGGTGCGCAGACCGATGCGCAGGTGCTGGTCGACGCGCTGGCGGTAAAAGGTGTCTGCCATGCCGGGCAGCTTGATCTCGCCATGCAGCGGCTTGTCGCTGACGCACAGCAGGGTGCCGTAGGGCACGCGGAAGCGGAAGCCGTTGGCGGCAACGGTGGCGGACTCCATGTCCAGCGCCACGGCGCGGCTCTGGCTGAAGCGGCGTTCGGGCGCGGACGGGTTGCCGTGCGAGGGCAGCAGCTCCCAGTTGCGGTTGTCGGTGCTGGCGACCGTGCCGGTGCGCATGATGCGCTTCAGTTCGTAGCCCGACAGCTGAGTGACTTCGGCCACGGCCGCCTCGAGCGCCACCTGGATTTCGGCCAGCGCCGGAATCGGTACCCACGGTGGCAGGTCTTCGTCGAGCACGTGGTCCTCGCGCACGTAGCCATGCGCCAGCACGTAGTCCCCCAGCTGCTGCGTGGTGCGCAGGCCGGCGCAGTGGCCGAGCATGATCCAGGCGTGCGGGCGCAGCACCGCGATGTGGTCGGAGATGGTCTTGGCGTTGGACGGCCCGACGCCGATGTTAACCATGGTGATGCCGGCGCTGTCGCCGCGCACCAGGTGGTAGGCCGGCATCTGCGGCATGCGCGGGGGTGGCGCGCCGCGTTCGTCGCCGGGCTGTGGGGACATGCCCTGGCGGCGGGTGATGACGTTGCCGGGCTCGACGAAGGCCTCGTAGCCGTGGCTGCCGGAAGCGTCCGCCATCAGTTCGTGGCCGAGCTGGATGAACTGGTCGATGTAGAACTGGTAGTTGGTGAACAGCACGAAGTTCTGGAAATGCCCGGCGTCACTGCCGGCGTAATGGCGCAGGCGCTGCAGCGAGTAATCCACGCGCGGTGCAGTGAACAGCGCCAGCGGCTGCGGGTGGCCCGGTGGCGGCTCATACGTGCCGTTGGCGATGCCGTCGTCCATCACCGTGAGATCGGGCAGGTCGAACAGGTCGCGCAGGCGGTGGCGCCGCTCGGCATCCAGCCGGCCTTCGAAGTGGTCCATGCCGGCCAGCGCGAAGTGCAGCGGAATGGGCTGCGTGCTGGTGCCGATCTCGATTTCCACCTGGTGGTTGGCCATCAGCAACTGGAACTGCTCGCGGTAGTAATTGGCGAACAGATCCGGGCGCGTCAGCGTGGTCTCGAAGTTGCCGTGGCCAGCCACGAAGCCATAGGCCAGACGCGAGTCCGGCCGCGCCACGGTGTCCACCCGTACCCGAGCGAAGGGGTAGCAGGCTCGCAGTCGGCGGTCGAAATCCTCCCCGGCGACGTAGCGGCGCAGAGCATCCTGCAGCCACTCCGTACTGGCGGCGTAGATCTCCTGCACGCGGAGCAGCGCGGCATCGGCGTCAGAGAAGCGGGCGGGGGCGATGAAGGGCGGTTCGGTGTGCATGGCAGAGGGGGGAGTGGACATGATGGGGCCATGTTACCTGCGACCACGCACAGCATTCTGTCCGTGGTGACCCTCTTGGCGCCGAAGAGCGGACGGTGCAGAGCCGTCAGGTTGCGCCTTGTCCGGTTTGCGCTTCGGTTCCCTGTGCGGTGTCGCCCGGTTCGGCATCGCCACCTGCGGGCGGTGTGCCGGTTTCATCCGGCGCTTCCTGGCTGGCCGGCTCGTTGGCGCTGGCCGTTTCCAGGCGGTGTTCCTCGGCCGCGGCGACCATCTCGACGGCGGTCGGTGCCGTGCGCATCATGGGTACGAAATGCGCGGCCTCATCGATGATCTCGTCGCTCTTGCCGCGTGCAAAGAGCAGGATGTAGATCGCCAACGGCAACAGCGTGGCGGCGAAGAACACCGGCAGTGCTGTCGCACCGCCCAGCGCCATCAGCGAGCCGGCCAGCGTCGGCCCCGCCACGGCGCCCAGACCGTGCAGCAGCAGCATGCCGGAGTTGCCTGACAGGATCTGTTCCTGTGGCAGGTGGTCGACCAAGTGTGCAACGGTGATCGGATACAGCGCGAACGCCATGCCGCCAAACAGGAAGGCCGAAGCTGGCAGTGCCCAGGCGGACTGGCCGAAGACCGCCATCAGCACCGCGCCCAGCGCACCGCCGCCTGCCGACAGGGCCAGAGCGTGGCGGCGGTCGCGCCGGTCCGAGAAGCGCCCCAGCGGCAGTTGCAGCAGCGCGCCGCCGACGATGGTGGCGGTCATCAGCATCGCGACGCCGCCCGCATCGTAGCCGAGCCGCGCAGCGTACAGCGGCGCCATGCTCCAGAAGGTGCCCATCGACAGGCCGGAGACCACGGCGGCGATCACCGCGGTCGGTGCGACCCCCCACATCTCGCGCATCGTCAGGCGCGGCACCCGGTGGATCTGCGGCTGTGGCTGGCGGGTCGACACCAGCGGCAGTACCGACAGGCACACCATCACCGCGGCCACCGAGAAAAGCACGAAGCTCTCCGGTGGGGCAAGGTGCAGAAGCTGCTGCGCCGCGGCCAGCGCCCCCATGTTGACCACCATGTAGGTCGCAAATACCTGGCCGCGCGTCTCCGCTTCGCTGCGGCTGTTGAGCCAGCTTTCGATGACGGTGTAGAAGCCCACCAGCGCGATGCCGGTGGCCAGCCGCAGGAGCAGCCACACCCAGGGATTGACGAAGAGCGAGTGCAGCAGGATGACCACCGCGATGGTCGAGGCAAAGTAGGCGAAGGCGCGGATGTGGCCGATGCGCCGGATCATCTGCGGCGCCGCCCAGGTGCCGATCAGGAAGCCGATGAAGTAGGTCGAGCCCATCAGGCCGAGCAACTGGTCGCTGAAGCCTTCGATGCTGCCGCGCAGTGCCAGCAGCGTGGACATCAGGCCGTTGCCGAGCAGCAGCAGGGCCGTGCCGAGCAGCAGGGAGCCAATGGGGATGAGGTGGGGACGCATGCTAGAGTTCGTCGCCTTGAGCCGGCCGGTCGCCGGTCGTTATGGCCGCTTCCGGGGTGTCCGTCGGCGGCGCCGGTTATGCGTATCGGCCCTTCGGCCGCGCATGCGGAGTGCCGCGCGGATCAGGCGCGAACCGCCCCATTATAAGTTGCAGCTGCAGTGAGCAAAACCCGCCCCGCCCTCCGTTCCCTTCCCGACCGCATCCGCCAGGTGGCGTTGTTCGAGCTCGGCGGGCTGATCCTGATCACGCCGCCGTTCGTGTGGCTGTCGGGCGTGGCGCTGCGTGATTCCATCGGTCTGCTGGCACTCATCGCGCTGATCGCGGCGGTGTGGAACGGCTGCTACAACACCCTCTTCGACTGGCTCGATGGGCGTCTGACCGGCCGCAGCGCCGACCATCGGCCCCTGCGTCTGCGTCTGCTGCACGCACTTGGTTTCGAGGGTGGCTTGCTGACCCTGTCGCTGCCGGTGATCATGTGGTGGACCGGCATGAACTGGCTCACCGCGCTGATTGCAGACATCGGCCTGGCGCTGTCCTACGTGGCCTATGCCTTTGTCTTCAACCTGTTCTACGACCGCATGTTCCCGATTCCGCAAGCGCCGCCGGCGGTGATGCCGCACATTGACGACGATGCTGACCTGCGCACGCGCAACACGCTCGGCCTGCCGGCGCGTGCCGCGCATCTGGCGGTGATCGAGCATCCGCATCAGATCGCTGCATTGATGGCCCGTGCGGATTGGGTCGGCGCACCGCGACTGGTGCTCGGCGGCGGCAGCAACGTGGTGCTCGACGGCGACTTCGCCGGCTGGGTGCTGCAGGTGGCGATCAGCGGGCGCGAGCGGGTCGGCGAGGATGATGACTTCGTCTTCGTGCGTGCCGGTGGCGGTGAGAACTGGCACGACTTCGTGCGCTGGACGCTGGAGCAGGGCTGGGGCGGGCTGGAGAACCTGTCGCTGATTCCCGGCACGGTGGGTGCGGCGCCGATCCAGAACATCGGCGCCTACGGGCTGGAGCTGGCCGAGCGCTTCGACCATCTCGAGGCGGTGTCGCTGGACGATGGCAGCACGCGTCGCTTCGACGCCGCCGAGTGCCGCTTCGGCTACCGCGACAGCGTGTTCAAGCGCGAGCAGGCCGGCCACTGGCTGATCACGTCGGTGACCTTCCGCCTGCCCCGGCGCTGGCAGCCGGTCACCGGGTATGCGGAACTCGCGGCCGAATTGGCGCGCCGCGGGCGGGCCGAGCCGACGCCGCTGGAAGTGTCGGACGCGATCATCGGCATCCGCCGCCGCAAGTTGCCGGATCCGGCCGAACTCGGCAACGCCGGCAGCTTCTTCAAGAATCCGCTGGTCGATGCGGCCACGCTCGAGCGTCTGCGCGCATTGCATCCGGAGCTGCCGGCCTATCCGCAGGCCGATGGCCGCGCCAAGATCGCCGCCGGCTGGCTGATCGAGCATGCCGGCTGGAAGGGGCGTGATCTCGGCCCGGTCGGCAGTTACGAGCGTCAGGCGCTGGTGCTGGTCAATCGGGGTGGCGCCACCGGAGCGGACGTGAGGCGCATCGCCGAGGCCATCCGCGCCGACGTGGCCGCGCAGTTTGGCGTGGAACTGGAGGCGGAGCCGCAGTTCGTCAGCGCCCCGAAGTCAGGCAGGCCTTGAGTCCGGTGGCGATCTCGCCCGCCATGCGCTTCTGACGCGCCTCGTCGCGCAGCAGCAACTCCTCGTCGCGGTGCTTGATGACGCCGGCCTCGAACAGCAGCGCCGGCTGCAAGGCGCGATACAGCACGATCAGGTTGTCGAAGGCATGCACGGCGTGTTCGGCGTCGATGTAGGCGCGCCGCCGCGCGTTCTTGTCGGTGGGGGTGAAGCCGGCGCGCTGCAGCCGCGCGCCGATGGCGCGCCCGCACAGCACGCTGGTGGCCAGATCCGGATTGCGCGTTGAAACGAACATTGAATGTCCGGCCCAGCGATCGGTGAAGGTCTGTGGCGTGCCCATCCACTCCCATTCCTGCAACTCGAACGCGCTGGTCGAGTCGTGGTGGATGGACAGGAAGAAGTCCGCCTCCGGCACGCTGGCCGGACGCGCCTGCAGCGATTCAATCCGACCGTCGGCATTGACCAGAACCGTGCGCAGGCCGACGGCATGGAGCGCGTCGATAACCTGCAGCGCCAGGTCGTGGTTGAACTCCAGTTCGCTGCGCCCGCGCGCCGAGATGGCGCCCGGCGCTTCGACCGTATGGCCGACGTCCACCGCCACCAGCGGAAGCTGCGCTGCGGCGAGCGTGCTACCTGTCAGGCACAGTGCGCTGGCGAGCGCGGCGCGCAGCACCTCAGTCCTTGTCCTCGCCATTGCGGGGCGCTTTCGCAGATGCGTCCGTGTGGGTGCCTCCGGGCTGGACTGCATAAGCCGCATCGAGCTCTTCGCGGCTCATGAAGTCTTCGTCCCAGTGCGAGGTGTGGCGGAGCTTCACGTCATCGATGAAGATGCGGAAGGGTTTCTTCTTGCCGGTCTGGGTCATGCCGTTGCCTCGTCGGAGTGTGGGGAGGGGCGTCTTGGGCCAAGACGGACGTGCAGTAGAGCGCTTCTTGCGCCAATGGTTTCACCGCGATGCGCCGGGCGAGGGACGTCCGGCGCATCGCAGACACTCCGTAGGCAGGCCTCAGGTCTCGCCCGGCGCGCTGAAACGCTGGCCGGAAATCGCCGGGTGGTAGATCGGCTGGATCACGTTGCCGGCCGGGTCGGTGACGTGAAAGCTGCGCGCACCGTCACCGTGGTCATGCGGTGTGTCGAGCACGTTGACGCCCGCCGACTTCAGGAAGTCGTACCACTCCTGCAACTGCTCCCGGGTGTCCACGATGAAGCCGAAGTGGTCCAGATACTGCACGCCCGTGGCCTCGCCCTTGCGACTGCGCCCCAGCGACAGGTTGTCGTTGCCCAGCGTCAGATACACCAGGTTCTCGCTCGCCCGGCGCAGCACCTGCATGCCGATGATGTCCACGTAGAAGCGCTCGCACTCTTCCAGGTTCGGCACCACCAGCGCCAGATGGCGCAGGCCGTTGAAGGGGGCGGGGCGTTTGCTCATGTCGGATTCCTCATTTTTGCGTCGTCGGATTGCCTTTGTTATGGTGCCAGCCGTCCCACGGAAAGCCAAACCAAGGAGTCCGCATGTACTGCATCGTCGTCAAGAACGTCATCCGCGAAGGCGCCCGCGACGAATACCTTGCCGCCATGCTGCCCAATGCCCGCGCCTCGGTCGCAAACGAGGCCGGCTGCCTCGTCTTCGACGTGCTCGAAGCGAAGGAAGAGCCCAATACCTTCTATCTCTACGAGATCTACACCAGCCCCGACGCCCTGCAGTCGCACAAGCAGACCACCCACTACCTGGCAAGCCGCCCCCTCATCGCCGACCTGGTGGTCGAGCAGTCGGTGCTGCGGGCAGACGTGGTGGAGATGAATCCGGGCGGGCGGTGAGCTTCAGCGTCCCCAGGTCACCGGCGTGTTCTCGGCGAGCGAGAGCCTGAGCATTTCGAGCAGCGGCCAGCCGCGCTGGTGCAGGCTGACGGGGGCGGCCATGCCTTTCGGGGCGTCTTCGTCCTCGTCGGGCTGGGCGCGTTCGGCGGCGCGGGTGTTTTCCCGATCCGTCTCGATGGCCTGCTGCAGGCGGGCGATGGCGTCGGGCAGCTGCTCGACGGTGACGATGCCCTGCGTGCTGTCGGGGTCCTTGCCAAGGATCTTGAGGAGCTGACGGGCGCTGTCGCCGAGCATGATGACGTCGGCGGCGGCGCGGGACTGGAAGGTGATGACCATTTTTGCGGATGCTCCGTTCATAGCCCCTTGACGGCGTAGATGCCGGGGGCGTTGCGCCAGTATCCCTTGTAATCCATGCCGCAGCCGAACAGGAAGCGGTCGGCGACATCGACGCCGGTGAAGTCGGCGCGCATGCCGGGGACGGCCTTGCGTTCGTGCAGCTTGTGCACGAGCACTCCCGAGAGTACCCGGGTGGCACCCTCGCCGCGCAGGTGATCGAGGATGGCGTGCAGGGTGTGGCCTTCGTCGAGGATGTCGTCGAGTACCAGCACGGTGCGCCCGTGCACCGGCTGTGCCGGCTCGGCGCGCCACTCGAGGCGCTGGCCGCAGGTGCGGTCACCGTAGCGGGTAGCGTGCAGGTAGCTGGTTTCCAGCGGGAAGGGCAGCTTTGGCAGCAGGCGACCGGAAAAGATCAGGCCGCCGTTCATGACGACGAAGACGAGCGGATCGGTATCGGCCAGTTCGCGGGTGATCTCGCCGGCCAGCCGGTCGATGGCGGAGTCGATTGCCTCGGGCGTGACGAGGCAGTCGGCTTCGGCGCGGATGCGGCGGATTTCGTCGAGCTTCATGGGCCGTTCCTTGGCGGGCGTTCAGCCGATTTTACCCGAGGCTCGCCCAAAGGCCCGTCCGGTGCGGCTTTGCGGCCTGTCCGGGCGGGGCGGTGACATTCGTACAAGTACGGATATAATTGGTTCCCTTGGCCATGTTGAAAAATATCAGTAACATGGTCCGCAAGACCGATCGTTTTGCGGGGCGCAGGAATCGCCTCCGGCTCAACAAGAGCGCAGAGAATCCTGCCAGCACGCCCTGTTCGCGCGGCACCGGCCACCACCTGCGCCGGGTGCCCGAACCGGACCACAGAACTTCAGCCGACGCCTGCAGTGCGTCGGCAAATGCCTTTTCTGATTTTCGTTTGTAACCTTGAAGGAGTAGTACATGAGCAAGAAGTACAACGTCCTGATCCTCGGAGCCTCCTACGGTTCCCTGTTGGGGGTCAAAATGGCCATGGCCGGTCACTCGGTCAAGCTGGTCTGCCTGCCGGCGGAAGCCGAGCTGATCAACGCCGAAGGCTGCATCGTGCGCATGCCGGTGCGTGGTCGCGAAGGCCTCGTCGAGATCGACTCCAAGAAGCTGCCGGGCAAGGTCTCCGCCGACGTGCCGAGCGCCATCAACCCGTCCGAGTACGACCTGGTCGGTCTGGCCATGCAGGAGCCGCAGTACCGTTCGCCGGGCGTGCGCGAGCTGCTGGGCGAGATCGCCAAGGCCGGCGTGCCGTGCATGTCGATCATGAACATGCCGCCGCTGCCGTTCATTGCCCGCATCCCGGGTATCGACGCCAACCTGCTGCGTGACTGCTTCGCCGACGCGTCGGTGTGGGATGTCATCGATCCGAAGCTGATGACCCTGTGCAGCCCGGACCCGCAGGCTTTCCGTCCGCCCGAAGAGAAGGTCAACGTGCTGCAGGTTCGCCTGCCGACCAACTTCAAGTGCGCCCCGTTCGAGAACGACGCCCACACCCAGATCATCCGTGATCTGGACGCTGACATCGCCGCCGCCCGTCTGGACGTCAATGGCGAGCAGCTCGAGCTGCCGGTCAAGCTCAAGGCGCATGACTCCATCTACGTGCCGCTGGCCAAGTGGGCCATGCTGCTCGCCGGCAACTACCGTTGCGTGATGAAGGACGGTGTCCGCCCGATCAAGGAAGCCGTGCATGGCGACATCGAAGCCTCGCGCGCGATCTACGAGTGGGTCATGGACGTCTGCGTCTCGCTCGGTGCCAAGCGTGAAGACCTCGTGCCGTTCCAGAAGTACGCTGACGCCGCCCAGTCGCTGGGTAGCCCGTCGTCGGCCGCCCGTGCGCTCGCCGCCGGTGCGACCAACATCGAGCGCGTCGACCGCGTGGTGCAGCTGCTGGCTGCCCAGAAGGGCATGAAGAACGCCGCGGTGGACGAGATCGTCGCCACCGTCGACGGCTGGCTCGAAGCCAACCGCAAGAAGGCTGCCTGATCCGGCAAGGATCCTCGTGTAGCCGAAACCGCCACTGCCTCGCAGTGGCGGTTTTTTTTGCATGTCGGCAAGGGGGTGCTGAGGGCATCGCGCTGTTAACACAGGGGTTTTCTGCTAGCATCGCGAGTCAATCACAAAGGCGTCGGGTTTGCACCGGCGCAGCCCATGAACGACCCTGATCCTCGACCTTATCCTTTCTTCCGAATCATTTTCGGCGTGGCCTTCCTTGCCGGTCCCGCCATTGCGTTCGCCGCAGGTAGCCCCCTGGCCGTCAGCCCCGGCAGCAGTGATGTGTTCCTGCTCGTCGGCTATGTGTTGTTTGCGCTGGTGTTCTCGTTCATGTGTTCGGTCGCCGAGGCCGTGCTGTTGAGCATCACGCCGTCCTTCATCGCAGGGCTCGAGAGCACTGACCCGAAGCGCGCTGCGCTGCTGAAGAAACTCAAGGGGGAAGGTATCGACCGCTCCCTTGCCGCGATTCTCACCGTCAACACGATTGCCCATACGCTCGGCGCAATCGGTGCGGGTGCGAAGGCAACTGTAGTGTTCGGGAGTGCCTGGTTCGGCTTGTTTTCCGCAGTGATGACCTTGCTCATCCTGTTTCTCTCGGAAATTCTGCCCAAGACGTTGGGTGCGGTGTACTGGCGCAGCCTGACCGGAGTCACCGCGCTGTACATTAACGTCCTGATCAAGAGCATGTACCCGCTGATCCTGGTGTCCGAGCGGGTCACAAAGATGATTGCGCGCGGCCAGACCGTGCACGTGTTCAGCCGGGATGAATTCATCGCCATGGCGAACATCGGTCAGCAGTCCGGGCACATCAATGATCGCGAATCGCGCATCATCCGCAACCTGTTCCGCTTCGGTTCCCTGCGTGCTCAGGACATCATGACGCCGAGAACCGTCATGGTTGCGCTGCCCGAACACATTACGATCTCCGAGGCGCTGCAGGCCAGGATGAGCGCGCCGTTCTCGCGTATTCCCGTTTATGGCGCGGATCTCGATGCCGTGACCGGGTTCGTGTTGCGTGAAGATCTGTTGATGGCCGAGACCCAGGATACCGGCGACCGACCGCTTACCGCGCTGCGCCGCGATATCCTCACGGTGGCGTCAGCTGCACCGCTGTCGACCTTGCTTGACCTGCTGCTCGACAAGCGGCATCACATTGCCGTGGTGATTGGTGAATATGGCGAGACCAAAGGCCTGGTGACGCTGGAGGACGTGGTCGAGACCTTGCTCGGAATCGAGATTGTCGATGAAGGTGACAAGGTCGACGATATGCAGAGCCTCGCCCGGCAACTCTGGGCCCGCCGCGCCAAGGCGCTGGGTCTGCAAGTCGAGTCTGCCGCCGGTGAGTCGCCGTCCCCGCGAGGCCCGCTTTCCGGCAGCTGAGGGCGAGCGCTTGGCTCACAGCCCACATGCCGCTCAGACCGTCGGGTGCATGGGGCAAGCCTTCAAGACTTGCGGATGAAATGGGTGAGCCAGACTGATCGAGGATGTTGCAGAGCCACCGGGGCGCCGCGCCATGAGTCCTTACCTGAGCTCACAGCCCTCGGCGACGGCCGCGACTGCCCCTTCGTCGCGCGGTGCTGTACATTGTTTCGACCCCCTTTGCGTTCGGTAGGCTAATGTTCCGGTGGTTTCCCCTCAAGTTCACGAATGCCTGCCGACAGGCCTGACGCCGGACTGCACGCGCCATGGAAGTGCTGATACTCGTTGCCCTGATCCTGTTGAACGGCATTTTTGCCATGTCCGAGATTGTGCTGGTGACGGCCCGCCGCGCCCGTCTTTCCCGCCTCGCCGAGAATGGTGACAGCGCGGCGGCAGTGGCGATCAAGCTCGGAGAGGATCCGAACCGCTTTCTGTCCACCATCCAGATCGGTATCACGTCGATCGGCATCCTGAGCGGCATCTTCGGTGAAGCCGCACTGGCTGCCCCGCTTGCCGAATGGCTGCAGCACCTGGGCGTTCCATTGCGCCCGAGCGAAGTCGCAGCAACCGCGCTGGTGGTAATGACAATCACCTATTTCTCGATCGT
>JBFHJY010000021.1:0-13850 GCA_041595655.1 Azoarcus sp. | reverse complement strand
GCGTTTGACGGTATAGGTATCCGGTGCGTCGGCACGCAGCGCGTCGGACTGCGAGAAGGCCGGGCTGGCGAAGAGGGTCGCGGCGGCACACAGAAGAGTGAATATAATGCGGGTCATCATTCGATTCCGTAACAGGCGGCTGAGCTTGGAAGCCGGAACTGTGAGGCTGCTCCGGCGTCCAACCCGCGGGCTCGTTCCATTGCCCGATCACACTACGCGGCTGGCATGCCGCTGGCGAAGCTGATTCTGCACGTAAAAACCATCAACCGGCAAGCATTCAAAATGGCACTTCTACCAATCCTGCGATATCCCGATCCGAGGTTGCACAAGCGTGCGGCGCCGGTCGAGAAGGTTGACGACGTCATCCGCAAACTGGTCGCCGACATGGCCGAGACCATGTACGAGGCGCCGGGCATCGGGCTGGCTGCGACCCAGGTGAACGTGCACAAGCGTGTCGTCGTGATCGACGTGACCGAGGACCGGAGCGCGCTGATGGCCTTCATCAACCCGGAGATCCTCGAGAAATCCGGCGAACAGGTGTGCGAGGAAGGCTGCCTGTCGGTACCCGGCATCTACGAGAAGGTCACCCGTGCAGCCGAGGTGCGCGTTGCGGCGCTGAACGAGAAGGGCGAGCGCTTCGAGCTCGAGGCGGACGGTCTGCTTGCGGTGTGCATCCAGCACGAGATCGATCATCTCGACGGCAAGGTCTTCGTCGAGCGCCTGTCGCAACTCAAGCAGAGCCGGATCAAGAGCAAGCTCGTCAAGCGCTCGCGGATCACGGCGTGAGCGCTGGCAAGCTGAGTGTCGCCTTCGCCGGCACGCCGGAGTTCGCGGCGGTGGCGCTGCGCGCCCTGCTGGCGGCCGGTTTTGACGTGCCGCTGGTGCTGACCCAGCCGGATCGTCCGGCCGGGCGCGGCATGAAGCTCACCCCCAGTGCGGTCAAGCGTGTCGCGCTGGACGCCGGAATTCCCGTCGATCAACCCGAAAAGTTGCGTACGCCGGAGCAGCGCGCCGCGCTCGCCGCCTGCGCCCCGGACGTGCTGGTGGTGGCTGCCTACGGCATCCTGCTGCCGCCCGAGGCGCTGAAGATTCCGCGGCTGGGTTGCATCAACATCCATGCCTCGCTGCTGCCGCGCTGGCGCGGCGCCGCACCCATCCACCGCGCCATCGAGGCGGGAGATGCCGAGACCGGCATCACCATCATGCAGATGGACGAGGGGCTTGATACCGGCCCGATGCTGCTGCGCCGCGCCATCCCGATTGCTCCCGACGATACCACCGGCAGCCTGCATGACCGCCTGGCGGTGCTCGGTGGCGAACTGGTGACCGAGGCCCTGCGGCGCCTGGCGGATGATGACTTGCCCGCCACACCGCAACCCGAAGCCGGCGTGACCTATGCCGCAAAGATTGCAAAGACCGAGAGCGTGATCGACTGGAGTGCTCCTGCCGAAGTGGTTGCGCGCCGCATACGGGCTTTCGATCCGTTCCCCGGTGCGGTGTCGGTTTTGCGCGACACTCCGGTGAAGTTCTGGCATGCCATGCCGGCGCCCGGCGCCGGCGCACCGGGCGCCGTGCTCGCAGCCGGTCGCGACGGCCTGGTGGTGGCCTGTGGCCATGCTGCGGTCCGCGTGACCGAACTGCAGCGACCGGGCAGCCGGCGCATGAGCGTGGAAGAATTCCTGTCGGGTTTCCCGCTCGCGCCGGGCGAGCGGTTCGCTTGAAACCGATCGCGGCGCGCCCCATCTAGACGCCGTCACCCTCTGGCGGAGAAGCAAGGAAATGTTCGGAAACTGGATCAAGACCTCGGTGTTGATGGCCGGTATCGTCGCGTTGTTCGGCGCGGTCGGTGCAATGATCGGCGGACGCGACGGCATGCTGCTGGCGCTGGTCTTCGGCGGTGCCACCAATCTGTGGGCCTACTGGTTCTCGGACAGGATGGTGCTGAAGATGTACAGGGCGCGCGAGGTCGATGAGGCCAGTTCGCCCTATCTGTACAACATGGTGCGCGAGCTTGCGCGGCGTGCCGACCTGCCGATGCCGAAGGTCTACCTCATCGACGAGGCGCAACCGAATGCCTTCGCCACCGGCCGCAATCAGGAGAACGCTGCGGTGGCGGCCACCACCGGCATCATCCACCTGCTCTCCGAGCGCGAGTTGCGCGGTGTCATGGCGCACGAATTGGCGCACGTGAAGAACCGCGACATCCTGATCTCGACAATGTCGGCCACCGTTGCCGGTGCCATCTCGATGCTGGCGCAGTTCGGCATGTTCTTCGGCGGCCGCGGCGAGGAACGCCCGAATCCGGCGCTGGCCATCCTCGTCATGATCCTCGCGCCGGTCGCGGCGATGATCATCCAGATGGCGATCTCGCGCACCCGCGAGTTCGGAGCCGACCGCGGTGGTGCGGAAATCTCGGGCGACCCGCTGGCGCTGGCCAGTGCGCTCGCGAAGATCGAGGCCCATGCACGCGGTGCGCCGATGGAGGCGGCCGAGCGCCATCCCGAGACCGGCCAGATGATGATCATGAATCCGTTGTCCGGCGGCATGCGCGGCCTGTTCTCGACCCACCCCGACACGCGCGAGCGCATCGCCCGGCTGCAGGCGATGGCGCGTTGAGCGCGCCCGCCCGACGCATGGAGGATGGCGGAGTGGCCGCGTGAGGACACCGCCGGCGGCGCGCTGGGTCGAGCGGGCCCGGTCGTCGGTGCGCATCAAGCTGCTGGCGCTGGTGCTGGCGCCGCTGGCGCTCGGGTTGCCGCTGCTGCTGGGGCTGGTATGGACCTGGGGCAACGAGGCCTACGAGCGCCTGCTCAACTACAAGGTCGGTTCCGACATGGTCACCGCGCACGAATACTTCGAGCGGGTGCGCGAGGGCGTGGGTGCGGACGTGGTGTCGATTGCCGCCTCCCACCGGCTCGTCATCAGCCTGCCGCGCCGGGGCGAGGCCGATTTCGTCACCCTGCTGTCCGGGCTTGCCGGCGAGTACGGTCTGGACTATCTGATGCTGCTCGACCTGGACGGGCACCCGGTGTCCAGTTCGCTCGCCACCGCAGCGCCAGTCGGTGCCCGTCTGCACTGGCCTGCGGTGGCTGCGGCCGTGAGCGGCGCGCCTCATCACACCATCGAGGTGTTCGCGCCGGAGGAACTCGAGCGCTTGCATCCTGACCTGCGTCAGCGTGCCTGGGTGCCGCTGGTGCCAACCCGTGCTGCCGCGCCGGATTCACGTCTGGCTGAGGACCGCGGCATGGTCATTCATGCGGCTGCCCCGGTCTACGACCCGTCCGGTCGGCTGGCCGGTGTGATCGAGGGCGGTGCGCTGCTCAACGGCAATCTGGGGTTGGTCGATCGCATCAACGAAATCGTCTACCGCGAGGGTTCGTTGCCGCTCGGCAGCAAGGGCACGGCCACGCTGTTTCTCGGCGATACGCGCATTGCCACCAACGTCCGGCTGTTCGAGGGCGAGCGTGCGCTCGGCACGCGCGTATCCCGGACGGTGCGTGATTACGTGCTGGGCGCGGGCGGTACCTGGCTGGGCACGGCCTTCGTGGTCAACGACGACTACGTGTCCGGCTACGAGCCGGTCACCAATGGCCGCGGCGAACGTGTCGGCATGCTCTATGTCGGCTTTCTGGAGGCGCCGTTGCGTGCCGCCTTGCACGTCGCGATGACGGTGCTGTTCCTCGTCTTCCTGGCGATCAGCGTGCTCGGTACCGTTCTCAGCCTGCGCTGGGCGCGCAGCGTGTTCGGCCCCATCGAGCGCATGAACCGGGTCATCCAGCGCATCGAGGGCGGCGACGCCACGGCCCGCGTCGGTGCGGTCGAGAGCCGCGACGAACTGGGCCGGCTGGCGGTCGAATTCGATCAGTTGCTCGACTCCCTGCAGTCCAGGCGAGAGGAGTTGCAGCGCTGGGCCAATGAACTGGACCGCAAGGTGTCGGAACGCACTGCCGAATTGCGGGCGGCCAACGAGACCCTGCGCCGCGCGCAGCAGCAGCTGGTGATGAGCGAGAAGCTCGCCGCCATCGGCGAACTGACAGCCGGCGTGGCGCACGAGGTGAACAATCCGGTGGCGGTGATCCAGGGCAACCTCGACGTGCTGCGCTCGGTGCTCGGCCCGGCCGCCGAGCCGGTGGCTCAGGAGATCCGGCTGATCAACGAACAGGTCGACCGCATTCGCCTGATCGTCACCAAGCTGTTGCAGTTCGCCCGTCCGGGCGATTTCGCCGGTTACACGGAGAGCGTCGACGTCAGTGGGGTAATCGAGGATTGCCTGCTGCTGACGCGCCACAACCTCGAGCGGAGCGATGTGAAAGTGATTACCGAGCTGCACGCCTCGAGTCCGGTGGAGATCAATCGTGGGGAGATTCAGCAGGTACTGATCAACCTCTTCGTCAACGCCGCCCAGGCGATGCCGGATGGCGGCATCCTCACGGTTTCGGCCGAGGACTGGCTGGATGAGGCCGGCACCCCGGTTGGTGCGCTGCTGCGCGTGCGCGACACCGGCGTCGGCATTGCACCCGAGCATCTTGCCAGCATCTTCGATCCCTTCTTCACCACCAAGCAGGAAAGCGGCACAGGGCTGGGCCTGTCGGTGACCTATACCATTCTCGAGCGTTACGGCGGCAGCATCTCGGTGCGCAGCGCGCCGCATGAGGGTTCCGAGTTCGAACTGCGCCTGTACCGCCGCGCGGTGTTCCGCAGCGGCCCCGAGGCGCCCGGTTTCATGCGGCGCTGGAAGGGCTGATGGCCTCGGTTATCATGGCCGGGCTCCGGCGCCGCGGGCGCTTGTGCATGGACCTGCGCAAATCCCCAAGCTGCGGCCGGAACCGATGGAGAAGAACCTGATGCTGCATGGGCAAGACCTGCTGCGTGACCCTCCCGTTGCGCCGGACAAGGCCAGGACCGACGAACTGAGCTGGCCGGAGCTGGCGATCCTTGTCGTCGATGATGAAGAGGGCATGCGCAGCTTCCTGCAGCGTGCGCTGACGCCGCGCTGCGCGCGCGTGGAGGTGGCGGCCGACGTCGAGCAGGCACGCAGCCTGATGGATCGCCAGCACTTCGACCTGCTGATTCTCGACATCGCCCTGCCCGGCAAGTCCGGCATCGAATGGCTGGGCGAGTTGCGCGAGGCTGGCAGCGGGGTCGACGTCATCCTGATCACCGCCTTTGCGGACCTCGAGAGCGCCATCGATGCGCTGCGCAGTGGCGCTTCGGACTTCATCCTGAAGCCTTTCCGCATCGACCAGATCTTCAACGCCATCAAGAACTGCTTCCAGCGGGCGCGGCTGGCGCGTGAAAACTACGTGTTGCGTCGCGAACTGTCCGCACGCGCGGACGATGCCGAGGGGCTGGTCGGTGATTCGGCCCCGATGGTGGCGTTGCGGGACATGCTGCAGCGCGTTGCCGCCAAGCCCAGCACCGTGCTGCTGCAGGGCGAGTCGGGCTCCGGCAAGGAGGTGGTTGCGCGGGCCCTGCATCGCATCAGCGGACGGCGCGAACGCGCTTTCGTGCCGGTCAACTGTGCGGCGATTCCGTCCGAGCTGATCGAGAGCGAACTGTTCGGCCACGTCAAGGGAGCTTTCACCGGAGCGGTGGCCAGCCGCAACGGACTGTTCTATTACGCCAACGGCGGCACGCTGTTCCTGGACGAGATCAGCGAGTTGCCGCTGTCGATGCAGAGCCGCCTGCTGCGCGTCCTCGAGGAACGCCGTCTGCGTCCGGTCGGTTCCGAGCGCGAGATCCCGGTCGCTGTGCGCATCGTCGCCGCATCCAACCGCGACCTTGTGCAGGCGGTGCGCGAGGGCGTGTTCCGCGAGGACCTTTACTTCCGTCTGGCGGTGGTCGACGTGCAGGTGCCGCCGCTGCGCGAGCGGCAGGACGACGTGCCGGCGCTCGTCGATCATTTCATGTCCCTGCTGTCACAGCGACTCGGCGTGCCGCCGTTGCCGCACGATGATGCGGTGCTGGCGGCGTTGAGCCGATATCATTGGCCCGGCAACGTGCGTGAGCTGCGCAACTTCGTCGAACGATCGCTGATTCTCGGCGCCTTCGCGACGGACGCGCTGGCGCAGCACAAGCCGGCGGCGCGGGCTCAGGCCGATCCCGAGCTGTCGCTGGAGGAGGTCGAGCGGCGCCACATCCTCGGTGCGCTGGAAGCCTGCGGCGGGAACAAAAGCGAAGCCGCCCGCCGTCTCGGCGTGTCGCGCAAGACCCTGGACAGGAAATTCGCCGAATGGAGCGAGAGAACCGCATGAACAAGTCACTGCCCCGTCCCGTGTCGTTTGCCGGAGATCGCGCATGCAGGTGATCGGATTCGCCGGCTGGTCGGGTAGCGGCAAGACCACCTTGATCGAGCAGGTCATCCGCGTGCTGACCGCGCGTGGCCTGTCGGTGTGGCTGATCAAGCATGCGCACCACAAGTTCGATGTTGATGTGCCGGGCAAGGATTCCTGGCGGCATCGCCAGGCCGGCTGCAAGGAAGTTCTGGTCAGCTCGGACAACCGCTGGGTGCTGATGCACGAGTTGCGCGACGCTGAACCGGAGATGGAGCTGGACGTGCTGCTCGGCAAGCTGTCCGACTGCGATCTGGCCCTGATCGAGGGCTTCAAGCGCGCCCCGATCGACAAGGTGGAGATCTATCGCGCCGGCGCGTCCGAGTCGATGATGTTTCCGCATGACCCGCACATCGTGGCGGTCGCCACCGATGTCCATGATCTCGATACCGGGTTGCGGCCGCGGCTGGACATCAACGATCCGGCACAGGTCGCCGATTTCATCCAGGCCCATTGCCTTTCCCGCCGTGCCGAGGTCAGTCGCGTGGGGTGAGCACGGCGGGCGCAGCGCATCACCTTGCTGGGAGGGGGAGTCATGGATCGTCGCGCATTCGTCAGGACCTGTTCGCTGGGCGCCGGCCTGCTCGCCGGCGGAGCCGGTCTGAGCCTGCCGGCCTCGGCCGCCATGCGGGAATACGGTCGCGTTCGTCTGCTCGATGCACTGGGCAATCCGCTCAAGGCGGCCGATGTGGTGGCCGGCGAGCAATACGTCTTCGCCTACCCGTTTTCGGCCACCCCCTGCTTCCTGCTCAATCTGGGACGCGCCGTGACGGGACGCGGGGGACTGAGCACGGCGAGTGGTACGCCCTATGACTGGCCCGGTGGCGTTGGCCCACAGCGTTCGCTGGTTGCGTACTCGGCGATCTGTGCGCACAAGATGACGCATCCCACGCCGGCCGTCACGCACATCTCATTCCGGGCGGCGCGCAGTGGTGACGAGCCGGCGGCCGGACTCATCAACTGCTGTTCCGAGAACAGCCTTTATGACCCGGCCAGCGGTGCGTCGGTCCTCGACGGGCCGGCGGATCAACCGCTGGCGGCGATCATCCTTGAGCATGATGCCGTCAGTGACGGTCTGCACGCAGTCGGCACACTTGGCGGGGAGATGTTCGAGCGCTTCTTCAGGACCTTCGAGGCGCGGCTGAGCCTGGAGTATCCGGACGGCAGCGCGAACCGGCCGGTCCGCGAAGAGGCGGTGGTCAGGCGGCTGGAAGACTACACTGGCAACGTGATGTCGTGCTGAAGCGCAGCCGATCAGGGCGTTTTCACTGCGCTCCGGAGCATTTCGACCAGCTCCGGACGATTGCTGCGTTCGGCCAGCGCCAGAGCGTCGATGCCGGCCGCGTCGGCAGCTTGCGGATCGAGGCCGATCTCGATCAGTGTGCGCATCATCGCGGTATCGGCGCGGTCGGTGGCGTGCATCAGCAGCGTCCAGCCATAGACGTCGCGTGTCTGCGGATCGGCGCCGAGGCCGGTGAGCGCACGAACCGTGCCGACGTGTCCCTTGGCCGTGGCCAGCAACAACGGTGTCCAGCCGTGGCGCACGCGGTGGTTGGGGTCGGCGCCGGCCGCCACCAGCGTGCGGACGGCCTCTGTCTGGCCGGCCACGGCGGCGTACATCAACGCCGTGCCGCCCTTCGGATTTCCGCGATCGACGACGGCGCCGTACTGCAGCAACATGCGGATGACGTTCACCTGTCCGGTCTCGGCCGCCCACATCAGCGCACTCTTGCCCTGATACTCTGCCTCCCGGCTGGCGGCCTCGGGCGAAACCCCCTGGTCGAGCAGGATGGCCACGCGCTCGGGCTGACGCAGGGTGATGGCCCGGATCAACGCGTCACCGGCCGCGGCCAGCGCCGATGCGCTGCCGGCCAACAGGGCCAGCACCAGAACGATGACCGCCGTGCGGCGGGCGCTTGCGAACATGGCGCGCTCCGTACAGAACAACAGGATTCGATTATAGAAGCGGCAATGACCGGCGGTGCTGGTGATTTCCGCAAGCCACCCAGCAGGAGTTTCACATGAGCGAAGTTTCCCGCGAGGCCGTCGAGCAGGCCCTCGCCAGTGTTGTCGAACCCCATCTGCAGCGCGATCTGGTGTCGGCCGGTTGTGTCGAGGCGATCCATCTGGACGGCGACTGCGTGCGCATCGAACTGGTCATGGGCTTTCCGGTGCGCCGCATTGCGCTGGGTCTGCGCGACGCCGTGCGCGCGGCGCTGTCGGGCCTGCCCGGCGTGCGCAGCGTGGATGTGGACATCACCAGCCGCATCGGCCCGCGCGAGGCGACCGATGACCCGAGCGCGCTGCCCGGCGTGCGCAACATCGTCGCGGTGTCATCCGGCAAGGGTGGCGTGGGCAAGTCCACCACCGCCGTGAACCTCGCGCTGGCGCTGTCCGACGAGGGCGCGCGGGTCGGCATTCTGGACGCCGACATCTACGGCCCCAGCCTGCCGCGCATGCTCGGCATCTCGGGCCGGCCGTCGTCGAAGGACGGCAAGCGCTTCCAGCCGCTCACGCACTACGGCGTGCAGGCCATGTCGGCCGGCTTCCTCATCGACGAGGAGGAACCCATGGTGTGGCGCGGCGCGATGGCCACGCAGGCCCTGGAACAGCTCATGCGCGACACCGACTGGAACGATCTGGACTACCTCATCGTGGACATGCCGCCGGGTACCGGCGACATCCAGCTCACCATGGCGCAGCGCGTAAAGCTGGCCGGTGCGGTGGTGGTCACCACGCCGCAGGACATCGCGCTGCTGGACGCCAACCGCGGCTACAAGATGTTCGAGAAGGTCGGCGTGCCGGTGCTGGGCGTGATCGAGAACATGGGCATGCACTGCTGCAGCGAGTGCGGTCACGAGGAACACATCTTCGGCGCTGGCGGCGGCAAGAAGCTGGCCGAGAAGTACGGGCTGGACCTGCTCGGCTCGCTGCCGCTCGACATCCGCATCCGCGAACAGGCCGACAGCGGCAAGCCGACGGTCGTCGCCGACCCCGACGGTGTGCTCGCCGAGGCTTACCGCGAGGTGGCGCGCAACATGGCGGCGCGGCTGGCCCTGCGCCACGCCAATGCTTCTGCGGGCTTTCCGAAGATCTCGATCGAGAACACCTGATCGAGCGGCATGCCGTCTCAGCCCGCTGGCTCGGCCTCGTGCAGCCAGCGTTCCAGCGTCTTGCGTGACACGCCCATCTGACGAGCTGCTTCCGACTTGTTGCCGCCGCAGCCGGCCAGCACGCGATCCATGTGGCGGCGCCGGACCTCGACCAGTGGCAGGTCGGGCGCATAACCGCTGTCGCCGCGGGCCTGCAGAGCGGCGGCGTCGAGCGGTTGCGCGCGCAGACAGGCGTCGACGGTGCGTCCGAGCAGCATTGCCCGTTCGACCAGATTGCGCAGTTCGCGCACGTTGCCGGGCCAGCTGTGGCTCTGCAGCTTGCGCAGTCCGCCGCGGCCGAGCGCGGCCGGGGGAACGCCGAGGGTCCGTGTGAATCCGGCCGAGAAGTGCTCGATCAGTTCGGCGATGTCTTCCGGTCGCTCCCGCAACGGCGGGATGCGCAACGCCAGCACGTTGAGGCGGTAATACAGGTCCTCACGGAAGTCGCCGCTTGCCACCCGGTCGGGCATCGAACGGTTGGTTGCCGCCACCACGCGCAGATCGACCTGCACTTCGGCATCGCTGCCGACGGGCCGCACCGTGCCGGTCTCGAGCACGCGCAGCAGCTTGGCCTGCAGGAACAGCGGCAGCTCGCCGATCTCGTCGAGAAACAGCGTGCCGCCGTCGGCATGCAGGATCAGCCCGTCACGTGGTTGCGTCGCGCCGGTGAAGGCGCTACGGACATGCCCGAACAGCTCGCTGTCGAGCAGTTCGGGCGACATTGAGCCGCAGTTGATCGCCACCAACGGCCCGCGGCGGCCGCTGTGCCAATGCAGGCTGGCCGCCGCGACTTCCTTGCCGGTACCGGACTCCCCTTCGATCAGCACGGTCGTGCGTGATGGCGCGACACGCCGCAACAGTGCCGCGAGTTCGCGCATGCGGGCGCTGTGGCCGACCACGCCTGGTCGCAATGCCGGGTCGGGCGTGACTGCGGAAAGCACGGGTTGTCCGAGGACGATCATGGGTGGAGGATGGGTCGCCGGCAAACAGATGCGACATTCTGAACCAGGGCCGACAGGTTCGCGACACTTCGCGCAGTGTTCCCCGTTCCGGATTCCGGGGGCCTCTTCTGATGGGGCAGGTTACGGCCCGCGTGATGTGTTGCCATGCAGCATGGTGCGTTTTGTCCGGAAGGTGGCCGAAGTGGGTAAAAACGACCCGCCCGGGCCCTTCCGGCCGGGCTAAAACCGTAGTGAAAACAGGTGTTTTCACGAATGCCCTCGTTGGCATGTCAGTTGCTATCGTCTATAAAACGATAGGTACTTCCTTGCATAGGGAGAAGTGCATTGACGGCTGATCTGGAGCTTGCCGGAGGGGATGTGGAGACCTGGTCCCATGACGCGGTGCTGCCGGTCGCGGTGATGCTCGCGTCGCCGGGTCGCGCGCACGCTGCCGATTCCCTGCTCTGGCACGTCACGGGCATCGTGGTGGGCGAGCAGTTCGCGTCGGGCGAGCGTACTGGCGTGTGCGTTCGCGCCACCGATTCGGCCGAACTGTTCCTGTGGCGGGGGTTCTCCATACGTCTGCACCCGGCGCAGGCCGAAGACTATGCGCTCAATCTCGGTGGCGATCGTCCCGAGGTGTATGTCATTGCGCGCTTCGATGCCGAGCAGGGCATGCAGCCCCTGGAGGTCACGGTAAGTCTCGATCGCGCGCAGAACCTCGATTGCACCAACCTGCGCAGTGCAGAAGAGCGTGTGCTGTCGGCGCCCATGCCGCCGGAGGTCTATCGCTGGCTCGAGGCGTTCGTGGCCGAGCATTACCAGCCGCGTCGCAAGGGCAAGGGTCGCGGCAAGCAGCGCAGCAAGGCGATGTACGACGCTGCCGTGGGCGACTGGTCGGGAGAGGCGTGATGCGGGACGAGCGTCGCGAGATCCTCGTGCAGGATGCAGATGAGCCGCCGGGCGGATTCCTAGCGCGCTGGTCGCGTCGCAAGCGAGGGCTCGAGGCCGAAGAGGTCGAGGCTTCCCCGGTGCCCGCCGTTGCGGCCGAAGAGGCCGATGAGGCCGCGTCGGAGGGTGTTCAGGCCGTTGACGACGACCCGGTCGACCCGCGCACCGGCAAGCGCATGTCCGAACTTACCGACGAGGACATGCCCGACGTCGAGTCCCTCACGGCCGAGTCCGACGTCTCGATGTTCATGGCAAAGAACATCTCCAGTGCCTTGCGCATGCGTGCCCTCAACAAGATCTTCATGAGTCCCAAGTACAACGTGTACTGCGTGTGCGCCGAGTATGCCGAGGACTACACGAACTTCACTCCGCTCGGCGACATCGTGCCGCACGACCTCAAGCAGGCGATCGCCCGGGAGGCCGGCAAGCTCTACGAGCGCCTGACCGGCAAGGGTGTGACCGTGTCCAAGGAAGAACTCGAATCACGTATCGCCGCGCAGTTCCGTGGCGAGCCGACGCCCGATCTCGAAACCGAATACCTGGCCCGCGTCGAGCACGACACCGGGCTGCAGCAATCCGCTGCGGACGACCGCTCGTCCGCGACCGCGCAGCAAGCGGCGCCCGATCTCGACGAAGCCGCCAGAACCGAGGCCACATGACCGATCTGTCCAGCCTGTACGACGACCCTGTCTTCCGTTCCGGCGAACCGGAGGCCGCCCCGCGTCTGGCCGCCCTGCAGGCGGCGTATGCCGTGGATGTCGAGGCCACTTCACTGGTCGCCTATCGTTCGACCGGCTATGCGCTGATCGTCGGGGCGGAGCGCGATGCGCTCGAATGCGCGGACGTGCTGCGCGAGCACCTTCACTGTACGGTGCTGCCCACCGCAGCAGCCACCGGTGCCCTGTCCGAATCCGCTGCGGCTGCCAGGGCAGACGAGACGCGGGTGATGATCGTGCGCGGCGAGCCGGGCGAAATCTCGGGCCACCTCGGGAAATTCACCTGCATGCTCACGCTCCCGAACGGGCAGCAAGTATCGCCTGCGGGTCTGTCCCGTCCGGACCAGCCGTGGTTCGATCTGGTGCTTGATCTGCGCCGCGAGCCGGCGATCCGTGCCGAAGTGCCGCCCTTCGGCTACTACGCTCCGCGTGGCGATTCGGACAGGCTCAACGCCATGCTGCTCGAAATGCCGGAAATGACCGGCGAGTTCGAAAAGCCCCGCTTCTTTGCCTACAACGCCGACATCTGTGCCCATGGCGATTCCGGCCTGACCGGCTGTACGCGCTGTCTGGACGCCTGTCCGACCGGCGCAATCAAGTCGCTCGGCGATCTGGTCGATGTCGATCCCTATCTCTGTCAGGGCGCCGGTACCTGCACCAGTGTCTGCCCCACCGGGGCCATGACCTACGCCTACCCCGGCCCGCGCGACCAGATCGCCCGCATCAAGCGCATGCTCTCCGCCTATCGCGAGGCTGGCGGCGAAAAGCCCGTGCTCGTGCTGCACGACGAGGAAGACGGGCTCGATCGTCTGCGTGCGCTGGCGCCGCAATTGCCCGCGCGCGTCTTGCCGGTGCAGATCGCCGAGATCGGCGCTGCCGGCATGGACACCTGGTTTGCCGCCTTCGCCTATGGCGCAGCCGAAATCGTGCTGCTCGACACCGACGCCGTGCCGCCGACCGTGCGCGAGGCCATGCGTGAGCAGATCCGCTTTGCCGCCCCCATTCTTGACGCCATGGGTCTGGATGCCAGCCGTCTGGTGTGGTTTGGCGTCAAGGACGATGCCGCTGCCTTGTTCGGCCGCGCCATGGCGCCGGCCGTGCGCCAGCCGGCTGCCTTCGACACCTACAACGAAAAGCGCGGCACCCTGCGTCTGGCGCTCGACCATCTCTACGACCAGGCGCCGGAGAATCCGCGCACCGTGGCCCTGCCGGCCGGTGCGCCGTTCGGGCAAATCGGGGTCAACAAGCAGGCCTGTACGCTGTGCATGTCGTGTTCCCAGGTCTGCCCCACGCGCGCCCTGAGCGACGCCGGCGACAAGCCGCAGCTGTCGTTCACCGAAGATCTGTGCGTGCAATGCGGCCTGTGCGCCACGGCCTGCCCGGAAGACGCCATCACGCTGGAGGCGCGTTTCACCTTCGACTGGGATGAGCGCCGCAAGCCGCGCGTGGTGAACGAGGAAGAGCCGTTCTGCTGCATCCGTTGCGGCACGCCGTTTGCCACGCAGAGCGTGATCGGCCGCATGATCGAGAAACTCTCCGGCCACCACATGTTCCAGTCCGAAGATGCGGTGCGCCGCCTCAAGATGTGCGGCGACTGCCGTGTCGTCGACATGTTCGCCGACGACCTCAAGGGCGGTTCCAAGCCGCGCTGGTTCGGCCCCCGATAAGGACAGGCAATGCTCGAGAACACCGTCGAAACCCCGCGAGACACCGAAGTGGACGCCCTGCGCGCCGGCACGTGTACGCTGCTGGGCCGTC
>JBFHJY010000020.1:0-14088 GCA_041595655.1 Azoarcus sp. | reverse complement strand
ATCGGCAGCACGTCGAGAAACATGCGGGCGATATCGGCCGCAACACTGAGTACCTGCCAGTCACGCCCGGCAGCCGCCGCCTGACTTGCCGCGCTCACTGCCGTGGCGGCTTCATCGGCGAAGGAATACACATAGATGCCGTACAGCTGCACTGTCAGCATCGGCATCAGCACCGCCATCGCCAGCAGGCCGAAACCATGCATCAGCGGATTCCGCCCGCGCAGCGAAGCGGCCAGCCCGACGCCGAGCGACACGATCAGCGGCGCGGTGATGACGTTGGTCGTAATGCCGCCCGAGTCGTAGCCGAGGCCGATGATTTCCGGCGGCGCAAACCAGGTCGCGCCGACCACCAGCAGGTAGCCGGCGATCATGTAGAAGTGCGCGTTGTGTCCGAGCAGCGTGCGCAGCACGCCCATCGCGATCACCACGCCGACCGAAAGCGCTACCAGCAGGCGCAGCGTCAACGCGTCGATGCGCCCTTCCGACACGCCCTGCGCCTGTTCGGCCACGGCAATCAGCGCGGGCTCGGCAATCACGGCGGCGAAGCCGAGGCAAAAACCGAAGCTGATCAGCAAGGGTAGTGAGCCGCGTCGCGCGAACTCGTTGGACAGGTTGTGCGCGACCGGAAAGATGCTCAGCTCCAGCCCCTGCAGGAACAGCGCCAGACCGACCACCACCAGAACCATGCCGAGCGCAATGGTGCCCAGCCCGTCCGGCAGTTCCTGCATGATGGCGAGCTGGAAGAAGGCCACCACGGCCATGATCGGCAGCAGGTTGCGGAAGGCGTTGCGGACTTGTTCGAAAAACTCATTCATCGGAGCTGCGGATCCCCGATGTCGCACAGGTCGAGTTCTGAGTGATCTTCCACGTCTACGCAGAATGCCAGCCCCTGGAAGGGCGCGAGCAGTTCCAGCTCCACGTTCATGCGCTCCGCGATGTGCTCCACGCGCTCGGCCTCGGCCAGCACGATCAACAGCTTCTGGCGCCCGACGTAGGTCAGGCCGAAGAAGGTCATGTGCTCGGGAAAACCCAGTCCGCGGGCGTCGGCCACGGTCACGCCGAGCGCGCCCTCGCTGCGTGCGATGTCCATCGCGCGTCTTTCCAGTTCATCGGCGACTGCCGCCACCAGCAGGCGGATCCGCATGCCCAGCCTCCTTGTTCAGAATGCGCATGATAGCGTGTGCAGGTGACGGTCGATTGACATGCATCAAGGTGCCCCCCGCGGTTACCATGAGGGCCCCTCAACTCTCGGGAGCATGCAATGGGTATCGAAGTCGGAGGTCTGCTCGGCCTGATCTGGCTGCTCGTCATCATCTGGGCCATCGTCAAGGTCGCCAAGAGCAGTGCCGGGCCGCTGCCCAAACTGCTGTGGATCCTGATCCTGCTGTTCCTGCCGCTGATCGGCTTCATCGCCTGGTTGCTGCTCGGGCCCAAGGGCGGGTGAATGTCGGGCGGTCGGCGGACAGAGGCAGCTGATCAATGAAGGCCGCTGCCCATCCGTCGTGTCCCTGTGGCAGCGGACGCACGTTGGAGCAGTGCTGCGGCCGCTACCTTGCCGGCGAACCGGCGCCCGATGCGGAAGCCCTGATGCGTTCGCGCTATACGGCCTACGTGCTCGGTGACGAAGCCCATCTGCTTGCCACCTGGCATCCGGAAACGCGACCGGACAGCCTCGGCCTCGCCACGGAGGGCGGGCCACGCTGGCTCGGGCTGACGGTGAAGCGCCACGTGGTGACCGCTCCGGACCGCGCCGAAGTCGAATTCGTCGCACGCTACCGCGCAGGTGGTCGTGGTCATCGCATGCACGAATCGAGCCGCTTCGTTCGCGAGCACGGACGCTGGTACTACGTTGATGGCGAGCTGGCCGAATCCGGCTGAATCGACCGTCCCGCTTCATCTGCAGGGCACGTCGCACTTGCTGTATGCTGATGTCGTCATGCACTCTGGATGCCGGTGCGAACATGCAGGTGTGGAGGTCGCGATGAAGGTATCGGCAAGGCGTTGCGGACCGGAATCCCGCTCCTGCGCCGCGAACGCATGCGCGATTGTGCCTGCCCCCGATCCGGCCGGCGCGATCGCTCCGGCGTGCGGATGCCCGCGTTAGCCGACAGTCAGCCATGCATCGCTTCGGACCCGCCACCATCGCCCTGATCTATGCCGCATTTGCGGCATTGTGGATCGTCGTTTCCGGCTCGGTGCTGGAAGTCGTAACCGGCGATCCGGTACTACAGTCGCGTATCGAGATCGCCAAGGGTATTGCCTTTGTCGCGGTCAGCAGCCTGCTGCTGTACTTCCTGACGCGTGCCCGGCGGGACCAGCCGGTGACGACCGGCGGGGCGGTCGGGAATGCCGTCCTGGCTGAACCGGTTCGTCTGCTGATCACCGCGCTGCTCATTGCATTGGCTGTGCCGGTGATCGGCTTTGCCGTGTTCTCGCTCAATGCGCGGCAGGTCGAGCGCGACATGCTCGACAGTCTGCACGCGGTGTCGGCCTCGACCGCACAACATATCGAGGGGTGGCTTGCCGAACGGCGCGGCGATGCCGCTGCGCTGGGTGCGAGTCGCGGTTTCGTCGAACAGGTGGTGGCGCTGCGGAACGACGCCTCGGCACCTGCGCGTGATGCGGTGATCGAACGGCTCGATGCACTGCGCATGGTGTTCGACTACGATGCCGCCACCCTCGTCGACCCAGCCGCGCAACCCATCGTCGGTTCGGGGCGGCCATTTTCCGGCGATGCCGCGCAGCTCGAGCTGGTGCGCGAGACGGTGGCGAGTGGCGAGGTCCGCATGGGCGACCTGAACCGCAGTGCCGACGGAGTGCGGCTGTCCTTTGCCGTCCCGATCAGGCGGCCGGGCGGCAGGGAAGTCGTCGGCGTGGTGGTGTTGCGTGCGGACCCGACCCTGTTCCTGTTCCCGCTGATCCGCGCCTGGCCGTTGTCCGACTCGAGCGGCGAGAATGTGCTGGTACGGGCGGAGAACGACAGCGTGTTGTTCCTCAACGAACTGCACCATGCCGATGCGCAGGCACTGTCGCTGCGTCTGCCGCTGGACGACCCGAAGCGCGTCGCCTCGGTGGCGCTGGCGTCAGATGGGCAAGGCCGGCTGGACGGCGTCGACTACCGGGATCAGCGGGTGCTTGCGGCATGGAGCGAGGTGCGCGGCACCAGTTGGCGCCTGATCGCCAAGACCGACCGTGCGGAGGCGCTGCGGCCAGCCTGGGTGACGGCGTGGTGGACCGCGTCGGCGGCGCTGCTCGGGTTGCTGTTCGTGATGGTCGCCGTGATGCAGCTGTTCCGTCAGCAGCGCGTCGCCCAACGTCTGCAGCTCGAACTCCAGAGCGACCGGCTGCTCAAGCTCTTCTACGAGCTGCCCTTCGTCGGAATGGCCATCAACGAGAGCGGCACTCACCGCATGCTGCAGTTCAACCAGCATCTGTGCGAGATGTTTGGCTACGACGCTGCGAGTTTTGCGCAACAGACCTGGGACACGCTCGGCCATCCCGAGGATGAGGCGCTGTGCGAACCGGACTTCCTGCGCATGGAGCGTGGCGAGGCCGACGGCTTCACATGCGAGAAGCGCTTCTTGCGGCGCGATGGCACGAGCTTCATCGGCAGTCTCGACGTCAAGTGCGTGCGCAAGAGCGACGGCTCGATCGACCACATGGTCACGACCATCAAGGACGTCACCGAGGCCGTGCAGGCCGAGCAGGCCCTGCGCCAGAGCGAGCAGCGCTTTCGCGATCTGTTGCAGAACGTGCCTTCGGTGGCGGTGCAGGGCTACGCCATCGACGGCACGACGCGCTACTGGAACAGCGCCTCGGAAGCGCTTTACGGCTACAGCGCGCAGGAGGCCATCGGACGCAATCTGCTGGAGTTGATCATCCCGCCCGAGATGCATGAGGACGTGCGCGCGGCCATCCGCCGGCTGTCTGAAACGGGCGAGGTCATGCCCGCTTCGGAGCTCACGTTGATGCGCAAGGACGGTTCGCGCGTGACGGTATTCTCGTCCCATGCGCGCGTGGACATGGCCGGGCGCGATCCGGAACTGTTCTGCATCGACGTCGACCTGACCGCCCGCAAGCAGGCCGAGGAGGCATTGCGTGCCAGTGAGGCAGAATTCCGCGCGCTGGCCGAAGCCACGCCGCAGATCGTGTGGGTGACCCTGCCGGACGGTGACCACGTCTATTTCAACCAGAACTGGTTCGACTTCACCGGTCTGACGCTGGAGCAAAGCCGGGGCTCGGGCTGGAACACGCCCTTTCACCCCGAGGATCGCGATCATGCGTTCGAGCTCTGGCAGCGGGCCGTCGACAGCGGCGAACCCTACGAGGTCGAATACCGGCTGCGCCGTCACGACGGGGTCTATCACTGGATGCTGGGTCGCGCCCTGCCGTTGCGTGATGTGGCCGGAAACATCATCAAGTGGTTCGGAACCTGCACGGACATCGACGACCTCAAGCGCACCGTCGAGCGACTCGACGAGGCCCAGCACATTGCCCGCCTCGGCGACTGGGAATGCGATCTGGCCAGCGAGACCATCCGCTGGTCGCCACAGGTCTTCGGCATCTTCGGCCGCGACCCTGCGCTCGGGCCGCCGGCGACCTTTGCCGAGAACGACCTGCTGTTCGACGAGCTCAGCCGCGGCATCGTGGCGGAACGCATCGCGCGGGTGATCGCGACGGGGCAGCGGCAGGAGTACGAGCTGCGTCTGACCCGGCCCGACGACGTCGAGCGCTACATCCGCGTGGTGGCCGTTCCGCGCGAGGATGAGCAAGGTCGTGTCGCGGCCCTGTTCGGCACGGTGCAGGACATCACCGAGCAGAAACGCAGCGAACTGACCCTGCGCGCGCGCGCCCAGCAGCAGGTGCTGGTTGCCACGCTGGGACGGCTGGCGCTGTCCGACATCAGGCTGGATACGGTGGTCGACGCCGCCGCCGAGGCGGTTGCCGGTGGACTGGACGTGGAGTTCGGCCGTGTCCTGCTGGCCGATGACGAAGGCGCCTTTGTGGTGCGTGCGGGTGTGGGCTGGGAGTCGGGGTGGCTGGGCTGGAAGGTGCCGGTGGACTCCGGTCCCACCCATCTGCAGACGGTGCTGGCAAAGCGCGGACCGCTGATCGTGGAGGACTTCCGTGAAGTCGACCACATCCTGCCCACGGGCATGCTCGTCACGCATGGCATCGTCAGCGGCATCGAAGTGCCGATCGGCCGCGTCGACGAGCCCTTTGGTGTGCTCGGCGCTTACACGCGCACCGCACAGGGTTTTTCCTCCGACGACATCGGCTTCATGCAGGGCATTGCCAATGCGCTCAATTCCGCGCTCGAGCGTGCCAGTGCCAGTGAGCGTCTGGCCTATCTGGTGCAGCACGATGCGCTCACCGGTCTGCCCAACCGCCTGCTGCTGACCGATCGCCTGAGCGTGGCGATGTCGCAGGCGGAGCGCAGCGGTGGGCGCATGGCGCTGATGTTCATGGACCTGGATCGCTTCAAGAACGTCAATGACGTCTTCGGTCACGAGGGCGGTGACGCCGTGCTGCGCGAGGTGGCGCGCCGGCTGCGCGACGTGATGCGCGATGCCGACACGGTCAGCCGCCAGGGCGGTGACGAGTTCCTCATCCTCCTGCCGGAAATCGACAACGACGAGGATGCCGCGCACGTTGCGGAAAAACTCATCGCGGCCGTGCTTGAACCGATCGATCTCGATGGCACCGAGGTGATACTCGGCGCCAGCATCGGCATCGTGTGCTACCCGGACAACGGGCGCGATGCCGAGACGCTGTTGCGCAATGCCGACGTGGCGATGTACGCCGCCAAGGATCTCGGTCGCGGCAGCTACCGCTTCTACTCGGCCGAGATGGATTCACGCGCCCACGATCGCCTGCGGCTCGAGTCGGATCTGCGTCACGCACTCGAACGTGGCGAGCTGAGCCTCGCCTTTCAACCGCAGATCGATCTGACGAGCGATGCAGTGGTCGGGCTGGAAGCGTTGTTGCGCTGGAATCACCCGGAACGCGGCATGGTCCCGCCTTCGCTGTTCATCCCCATTGCCGAGGATTGCGGGCTGATCACCGTCATCGGTGGCTGGGCGATGGAGGCCGCCTGCCGTCAGCACCTCGTGTGGGTGAATGAGGGGCTGATCGGCGGCAGCGTGGCGGTCAACGTCTCGGCCCTGCAGTTCCGCCAGCCCGATTTCGTCGAAACCGTTGCTGGCGTTCTCGACCGCACCGGCCTGCCGGCCGGTCTGCTCGAGCTGGAGGTGACCGAGAGTGTGGTCATGCGCGGCATCGACGATGTTCGCGCCAAGCTCACCAGCCTCGACGCGCTCGGTGTCAGGGTGGCGATCGACGATTTCGGCACCGGCTATTCAAGCCTCAGCTACCTCAAGCAGTTCCCGATCAATCGCCTCAAGATCGACCAGTCTTTCACTCGCGGGCTGCCGGATGACCGTGAGAGCCTGGCGATCGTGCAGGCCGTCATCGGATTGTCCCGCAGTCTCGGACTGGACGTGCTCGCGGAAGGCATCGAGACCACAGAACAGGCCGCCAGCCTGCGCTCGCTGATGTGCGATGGTGGTCAGGGTTACCTTTACGCGCGCCCGATGGCTGCCGCCGACTGTGCGGACTGGCTCAAGCAGCACGCCGCGCGCAGTGCCGGTTGACTCCGCGGCCTGTACCTCGCGGCCCGGCTTTGTTAGGCTTGCGCCCCTTTGCGGCCGGCAGCCTGGCCGCCTGATTGGGGAGCAAGCATGTCCTTCGTTGTCTATCTTTCCGGCGAAATCCATACCGACTGGCGCGACGAGATCCGCCGTGGCGCCGCTGCGCGCGGCCTCGACGTCACCTTCACGTCCGCCGTCACCGACCATGAGGCCAGCGACGCCGCCGGCGATTCCCTCGGCCCCGAGAGCACCGGCTACTGGCGCGACCACAAGTCCTCGCTGGTCAATTCCATCCGCACCCGCAACCTGATCGAAAAGGCCGACCTGGTCGTGGTGCGCTTCGGTGACAAGTACAAGCAGTGGAACGCCGCTTTCGACGCCGGCTACTGCGCCGCGCTGGGCAAGCCCTACGTTACGCTGCACGCCGAAGACATCATCCATCCGCTGAAGGAAGTGGACGCCGCCGCCCAGGCCTGGGCCACCACCACCGATCAGGTGGTCGACATCCTGGCCTACGTGCTGCGCGACTGAAAGCAGACGTGTGCCGAAACAATCCCGTTCCGGGCTTGCTTCGGCGCCGCTGCGGTAGAGACGTGAACGACAAAGCCCGCCAATTCGCGGGCTTTGTCATGATGGGCGACAGTCCTCTGCTCAATCCCTTGGCGAGGGCGTCAGCGCGCATTCGCCTGCAGCGGCAGCTGCTGCTCGTGAGGCGCCGGCGTAACCGGGTCGAGCAGGCGATCGCCTGCGGCATCGCGGATGCGGGTGACCAGACCCATGCGGTTCATGCGTGCGATGAAGGGACGCGGGTCGAGGTCTTCGACGTTGACCATGCTGCCGGTGTCCCAGCTGCCATCGGCGATGAGCAGGGCGGCGGCGACGGCGGGGACGCCGGCCGTGTAGGAGATGGCCTGGCTGCCCACTTCCTCGAAGCAGGCGGCGTGGTCGCAGACGTTGTAGATCAGCACCTCTTCGGCCTTGTTGCCGTTGCGGCCGCGGATGACATCGCCGATGAAGGTCTGGCCGGTGTAGTCGGCGGCCAGCGAGGCGGGGTCGGGCAGCACCGCCTTGACGACTTCGAGCGGCACCACGGTCTGGCCGCGGGCGGTACGTACCGGCTGCTCGGAGAGCAGGCCGAGGTTCTTGAGCACCGTGAACACGTTGATGTAGTGCTCGCCGAAACTCATCCAGAAGCGGATGTCCGGCACGTCGAGGTTCTGCGACAGGGAGTGCAGTTCGTCGTGGCCGGTGAGGAAGCAGGTGGCCTTGCCGGTGACCGGCATGTCCCATTCCTGGCGGCGCTCGAACATGGCGTTGGCCTTCCACGCACCGTCCTCCCACGACCAGACGGTGGAGGTGAATTCGCGGAAATTGGTCTCCGGGTCGAAGTTGGTGGCGAAGTAGCGGCCGTGGCTGCCGGCGTTGATGTCGACGATGTCGATGGAATCAACGCGGTCGAAGCAGTGGTCCACGGCGTAGCGCGCGTAGGCATTCACCACGCCGGGGTCGAAACCGACGCCGAGCACGGCCGTGACGCCGGCATCCCGACAGGCCGCGCGGCGCTTCCACTCGTAGTTGGCGTACCACGGCGGGGTTTCACAGACCTTGGCGGGATCCTCGTGAATGGCGGTGTCGAGGTAGGCGGCGCCGGTCTCGATGCAGGCCTGCAGCACCGACATGTTCACGAAGGGCGCCCCGACGTTGATGACGATGCTGCTGCGCGTGGCGCGGATCAGGAAACTGGTGGCCTCGACATCCATGGCGTCGAGCGCATGGGCCTGCAGCACGCCGGGTTGCTGCAGGCTGCCCTTGTCGCGGACCGACTCGATGATGGCGTGGCATTTCTCGAGCGTGCGCGAGGCGATGTGGATGTCGCCCAGCAAGGCATTGTTCTGCGCGCACTTGTGGGCCACCACGTGCCCCACGCCGCCCGCACCGATGATCAGGACATTGCGCTTCATTGAGTTGTTTCTCCTCATCCGTGCCGTCCCCGTTCAGGACAGGCTGCTGACGTAGTCGTCATACGAAAAGTCGCGTATCAGGTGCACGCTGCCGTCCGTTTCACGGATGGCGATGGACGGCATGTTTACGCCGTTGAACCAGTTCTTCTTGACCATGGTGTATCCGCCGGCGTCGCCGATGGAGATGCGGTCGCCGACCTGCAGCGGTTGCTCGAAGCGTGCCTCGCCGAAGATGTCGCCGGCCAGGCAGGTCTTGCCGCAGATCTGGTAGGTGTGATCGCCGCGCCCCTCGCCCATGGGTGCGGTTTCGCGGTAGATCAGCAGGTCCAGCATGTGCGCTTCGGTCGAGCTGTCCACCACCGCCAGAGGCTTGCCGTTGAAGCCGGTGTCGAGCACGCTGACCTCGAGCGTGGTGGTGTGGCGCACGGTGGCCTCGCCCGGCTCGAGATACACCTGCACGCCCCAGCGCTGAGCGAAGCGGCGCAGGCGTTCGCAGAAGGCGTCCAGCGGATAGTCCGGCGCGGTGAAACTGATGCCGCCTCCCAGGCTGATCCAGTCGAGCCGCCCGAGGATGTCACCGTAGCGCTGCTCGACCTCGCCCAGCAGCGTGTCGAAACGCGCGAAATCGCGATTCTCGCAGTTGTTGTGGATCATCACCCCGCTGATGCGGTCGATCACCGCGCGGATGCGCGCCGGGTCGCTCTCGCCAAGCCGGCTGAAGGGTCGTGCCGGATCGGCCAGATCAAAGCCGGCGTGGCTGATGCCGGGGTTGAGGCGCAGGCCGACCGGCTTGTCGCCGGCGTGTGCGGCGAAGCGTTCGAGCTGATTGATGGAGTTGAAGATGATCTTGTCGCAGTGCGCGACGACTTCCTCGATCTCGTGGTCGGCAAAGGCCACGCTGTAGGCGTGGGTCTCGCCGCCGAACTTCTGTCGGCCCAGCTTCACTTCATACAATGACGAGGAGGTGGTGCCGTCCATGTGTTCGCGCATCAGGTCGAACACCGACCAGGTGGCGAAGCACTTCAGGGCCAGCAGCACCTTCGCACCGGAGCGCTCGCGCACGGTGTCGAGGATCTGCAGGTTGCGCAGCAGGGCGGCCTTGTCGATCAGGTAATACGGGGTGGGGAGGGTGTTGTCGTGCATCGGGGTTGTCATGGTTCGCCGTCGGCCGTAACGTGTTTGCGTCCGTGCTTGCCGGCGCTGGTCGTGGTTTCGCCGAGGTGGTCGATGACCACCGTCGGCCGGTCCGGAAAGCTCGCCACCAGCGCCAGTTCGCCGCCAATGCTGGCGACGTAGTGGCGCAGCGTGGACAGCAGCAGGTCGCTGCGCTTCTCCAGCCGCGAAATGGTGTCCTGTCCGACGCACAGCGTCGCCGCCAGGTCTTCCTGCGTCAGCCCGGCGCTCTTGCGCAGCTGCTTCAGGCTGGCACGCGGCAGACCGTGCGGCGCGGGCATGGTCGGCAGGTCAGCGTGCTGATCGACGAGATGTTCCAGGTTTTCGGCAGCGCGTTTCTTCCCCATGGGGGCTACTTTCGGTGTCGTGCGGGAGGCGAATTATGTCTCGAAGGACATATGTCGTCAAGGACATGTTCTGCTCCGGAACGCAGGTCCTTAGATGCCGCCGTTGTCTTCGCGCGCCTGCACCTGCATGATTCAGTGCGCAGTCGACACCGCGCGCTGCGAATCGGGCCATCCCTGCGCCCCAAGCCTCCGGAGAGCGCCATGAAGATGCAACCCGTCCATTCCGGCAAGCTGCGCGGCGTAGGCTACGACAGCCGCAGCCGCACGCTGCGGGTCGAGCTGGAAGGCAGCGTACTCATCGATTACGCCAATGTCGGCGAAGAGATCTGGCGCCGGCTGGCCAGCTCATCCTCGGCGTGGAGCTACTACCGCGACAACGTCGAGGAAGAGTTCGCCGGCAGACGGGTGTCGGTCGAATCCGGGGGCAGGAAGAACCCGCTGGATGACCTGTTCGGAAATTGAGCGGCCGTGACGCGCTTTGCCCGAAATCCCCGAGCACGCTGCGCGCCGGGCCGGGAGATGGCGTGAGCGCCTCTCACAGGCCCGCCTCGATCTGCAGATAGGCCTGATGCACGTTGGCGCGGTGCAGGTCGGCGTAGTTCCGCAGGCGCTCGAACTGCGGTGCGTCGCCGAGTTCGGTCAGCGCCTCCTCGGCGCCGGCCATTTCCTCGGCGTATCTGCGCGCGCCCTCGACGACGAAAGCCAGATAGTCGCCGGTGTCGCGACGGGCGCCAGCCAGATCGGTGACGGAGCCGTGGCCGGGGATGATCGCGGCAGGCTCCAGTCCGGCGAGCTTGCCGAAGGCCTCGAGCCAGCCCTCGGCATTGCTGTGCGGGCGGATCGACAGCATGCGATCCATATACACATGATCGCCCGCGAACAGCGTGCGCGTGTCCGCCATCCACAGCACCACGTCACCGGCGAAGTGGGCGTCGGCGAGGTAGTGCATCTGCAGCCTGCGGCCGCCGAGCAGCAGGGTTTCGCTGTCGGCCCCGATCACGCGCGTGGCGTGGGCCGCATCGGTGCCGTCGAGACGCTCCTTGAGCGCCGGGGCGAGGCGCTCGAGCTGTCGTGCGACTTCCTGTTGCTGCGTGTGCACGGTGCGTGCATGGGCGATCACTTCCGCGCCTTGCGCGATGAACCAGGCGTTGCCGAGCCAGCGATGGTCCTGGGAGCCGGTGTTGATGACCCAGCGCACGGGTTTGCCGGTGAGGCGTCGGGCTTCGGCCTGCAGCAGTTCGGCGCCCATGCGCGAGGCACCGCTGTCGATCAGGATGGCGCCCTCGGGCGTGTCGATGACGGCATAAGTCGCGTTCAGACCGTGGTTCTCGTAGCTGCGATCGCCGAGCGGACCGACGAGCGCGTAGATGCCGTGCCCGACCTCTTCCGTCTTCAGTCGGAAGTCCTCTGCCACCACCGTGGCAGACCAGGTGAGCAGTAAGGCGATGGCGCTGCGCAGGATCATTGAAATCATCCGTGTCTCCGGAGTTGGATTCAGCCTTGTGCCAGTCCGGCCTCGTACCAGCTGCGGCTGCGATTGACGATGCGTACCAGCCACAGCATCACCGGCACCTCGATGAGTACGCCGACCACGGTGGCCAACGCGGCGCCCGAGTCGAAACCGTACAGGACAATCGCGGCGGCCACCGCCAGCTCGAAGAAGTTGGATGCGCCGATCATCGTCGACGGACCGGCCACCGAGTGCGGCGCGCGGAACTTGCGGTTGAGCCAGTAGCCGAGCGCGGCGATGAACAGTACCTGCAGCAGGATCGGCACGGCCAGCATGCCGATGATCAGCGGCTGGTCGATGATGGCGCGGCCCTGAAACGAGAACAGCAGCACCAGCGTGGCGAGCAGCGCGAGGATGGAGAACGGGCCGATGCGCTCCAGTGCAGCCTGGAAGACGGCCTCGCCGCGTTTCATCAACTGAGCGCGGATGAACTGCGCGATGGCCAGCGGGATGACGATGTACATCACCACCGACAGGAACAGCGTCGCCCATGGCACCGGAATGGCCGATACGCCCAGCAGCAGCGCGACGATGGGTGCAAAGGCAAAGACCATCACCAGATCATTGAGCGCCACCTGCGTCAGCGTGAAGTTGGCGTCACCGCGGCACAGGTTGCTCCACACGAAGACCATGGCCGTGCACGGCGCCGCACCGAGCAGGATCAGGCCGGCGATGTAGCTGTCCAGCTCCTCGGCCGGCAGCCACGGTGCGAACACGTGGCGGATGAAGATCCAGCCGAACAGCGCCATCGAGAACGGCTTGACCGCCCAGTTCACGAACAGCGTCACGCCGATGCTGTTCTTCTGGCGGCGCACCTCGTGCAGCGCGCCGAAATCGATTTTCATCAGCATGGGGATGATCATGATCCAGATCAGGATGCCGACCGGGATGTTCACGTGCGCCACTTCCAGCGCGCCCACCGCCTGCGCAGCGTCCGGTGCGATCTGGCCGAAGGCCGTGCCGGCGACGATGCACAGGAACACCCACACGGTGAGGTAGCGCTCGAAGAAGCCGATCGGGGCGCCGGCGGATTGTCTGGCGGCGATTTCACAGGGCGAGGTCATGAGGGTTCCGTTGGAAGGTGTGGCTTTCGTAGGGCGGATAAGCGCAGCGCATCCGCCGGTCGTTCATTGCCCGGATCAACCGGGTGTGTCAGATGCGCGTCGTTGCACGACGCTTATCTTGCCTACGGCAATGCCTCACCGATGCGCGCGCATGCCGCCTTGAATGCCGCCGGGTCGTGTGTCGACAGATCTCGTGGCAGCGCCAGCAGTGCCTCGATGCGATGGCGCAGCGTGCGGTAGGCCGTCTCAAAGGCAGCATCGATCTCGGCCTCCGTGCCGGTGGCCTTGGCCGGATCGTCCACGCCCCAGTGCGCACGCGGGGCCGGCGACAGATACACCGGGCAGGTCTCGCCGGCCGCGCTGGCGCACACTGTGATGACCAGATCGGGTGTGAGCGGCAGGTCGTCCCATGATTTGCTGAACAGGCCGTCGGTGGCGATGCCTTCGCGTTCGAGCAGGGCCAAAGACTTCGGATGCACGTAGCCGGCCGGCTGGCTGCCGGCGCTGATGGCACGCCAGCCTTCGGGGGCGAGTGCGTTGAAAGTCGCTTCGGCGAGAATCGAGCGGCACGAGTTGCCGGTGCAGAGAAAAAGTACGTTCACGGCTTACACACTCCTTCGGCGACGCCGGTGAGCTCGCAGCTCACGCCTTCGCCACAGCAGTTTTCGGTGAGAAAGCCGATGGTGTCGACCATCAGCGCGATGTTGGCGCGGTAGCGCTGGAAGCGGCCTTCCTGCTCGGCCGTGACCAGACCGGCCTGCGCCAGACCCTTGAGGTGGAAGCTCAGATTGGTGGGCGGGATGTCGAGTGCAGACGAGATGTCGCCGGCCACGCGCCCCTCCGGCCCGGCCTGCACGAGCAGGCGGAAGACGTCGAGCCTCACGCCGGATGAGAGCGCTTCGAAGACCTGCAGGGCGGTGTACTTGTCCATGGTTCAACACTTCAAGAAAAGTTGAAGCATTTTCCGCCGTTCGGACGCAAGCGTCAAATTTCACGTACCGTGTGTTTGGCCTGCGTCATGAAATCAACTATTTTCGCGACTCGACGTCCAACCCGCTCCCGTAACCGCAACGGATCGCCCCATGCCGCTCAAGACCGCCGCCGCACTGCTCGTCCTGCTCGTTTCGAGCGCTGCATTTGCCCAGACAATCACCGTCGACGGCTGCAACATCCGTCGTGGCACCTTCTGCGTGAACATGAACCTCAACGGCGCCGAACTGCCGGGTGTCAATCTGGCCAACTCGCAGTTCTCGCGTTCGCGCCTGGCCGGCGCCAATCTGGAGGGTGCGACGCTGGATGAGGCCACGCTGAGCGGTGCCGTGTTCACCGGCGCGCGTCTGGCCGATGCTTCGCTGCGGCGCATCAATGCGCGCGGTGCGAACT
>JBFHJY010000019.1:0-14304 GCA_041595655.1 Azoarcus sp. | reverse complement strand
TCTCGCGCTGTGGCTGATGCTGTTCTTCGTTGCCTTCAATGTGCTGGAAGCGACCCAGCCGTCTTGGATCTCGCGCATCGCTGCGCCGCAGTCCAAGGGCACGGCACTCGGGGTGTACAATACGCTTCAGTCGGCCGGCCTGTTTCTCGGCGGCATGCTGGGCGGCTTGCTTGCCCATCATTTCGGCGCGGGGGCCGTCAATCTCGCCTGTGCGCTGCTGGCGCTGGTGTGGCTGGCCTTCGCCTTCACCATGAAACCGCCGCCCAGCAGGGTTGAAACTGCAACGCGCGCGGAGTGATTCGAATCATCAGGAGGACGGGATGGCATCCCTCAACAAAGTAACGCTGATCGGCAACCTCGGCGCAGATCCCGAAACCCGTTATGCACCGTCCGGCGACGCGATCTGCAACCTGCGCATCGCCACCACCGAAACCTGGAAGGACAAGCAGACCGGCGAGAAGCGTGAGAACACCGAATGGCATCGCGTGGTGATGTTCGGCCGACTCGCCGAGATCGCAGCGCAGTACCTGCGCAAGGGCAGCCAGGTGTACATCGAAGGCCGCCTGCAGACGCGCAAGTGGCAGGACAAGGACGGTCAGGACCGCTACACGACCGAGATCCGCGCCGACGAGATGAAGATGCTCGGCGGCCGTGCCGGCGGCGATGCGCCGATGGGCCGTCAGGACTCGGGCGGCTACGATGATGCCCCGCCGCAGCGCCAGCAACGTCCCGCACCGCAGCAGTCGGCTGCCAAGCCGGCCGAAAGCGGTGGTTTCGGCAATTTCGACGACGACATTCCGTTCTGAGCCGGACCCGGCGGATGACGTTGCCAACGGCGCCCCGCGGGGCGCCGTTGGCGTTTCAGGACAGTGCCGTGCGCATGCGGCGCAAGGCTTCGACGAGTCTCGTGCGCGGGCAGCCGAAATTTACGCGCAGGAAGCCGTGCATGCCGAAGGGCGCGCCGTCGGACAGGCCTACGCCGGCGGCCTCGAAGAAAGCCGCGGGGTCTTCCAGCCCGCTGTCGCGGCAGTCGATCCACGCCAGATAGGTCGCTTCCGGCCGCGTGGTGTGCAGGCCGGGCATGCGCTCGATTTCTTCCATCACCAAGTCGCGGTTGCCGCGCAGGTAGCTCAGCAGGGATTGACGCCAGGCGCCTCCTTCGCGGTAGGCGGCTTCGGTGGCGACCAGGCCGAGCACGTTGGGCGTCGGCACGATGCCGCGCATGGCGTGGGTGAAGCGGCGGCGCAGCGTGGCGTCGGGGATGATGGCGAAGGCGCAGTACAGCGCGGGGATGTTCCAGGTCTTGGACGGCGCCATCAGCGTGATGCTGCGCTTCGCCGCCTGCGGCGACAGGGCGGCGAGCGGGCGGTGCGGGCGTGAGTCGTCCAGCGCCAGACCGCAGTGGATTTCATCCGAGCAGATGACGAAGTCGTGGCGTTCGGCCAGCGAGACGACCCAGTTCAGTTCGTCCTCGTCGAACACGCGCCCGGTGGGGTTGTGCGGGCTGCACAGCAGGAACAGCCGGGTGGCGTCATCGAGCGCGGCCTCGGTGGCGGGGCGGTTCCATTCCCAGCGGCCGGCGCGCTCTTCGAGCGGCACGGTGACGAGTTGGCAATCGTTGTTGGCCGGCGTGGCGAGAAAGGGCGGATACACCGGTGTGGCGGTGAATACCTTCGAGCCCGGCGGTGCGACGGCGCGGCAGGCCAGATTCAGTCCGGTGACCACGCCGGGCAGCCATACCAGCCAGTCGGCCTCGATGCGCCAGTCGTGGTCGCGCGCGATGCCGTCGATGACGGCCTGCATCAGCGATGGCCACGGGTGGGCGTAGCCGAACACGCCGTGATCGATGCGCGCATGCAGTGCGGCGAGAACTTCCGGCGGGGCGGCGAAGTCCATGTCGGCAACCCACAGCGGGAGCACGTCGCGGCCGGCGTAGCGGCCCCATTTGTCGCCCGGCACGTGGCGGCGGTCGATGATGTGATCGAAGTCCGGGAGCATGGAAGTTTGTCGAAGGTTTGCGGCGGGAGAATTCCGCGCACGGACATATACAATAGCGTGATTCATCGGCGCTCGGCGCCTGGAGGAAGCAAGGTGCAGTACGTAACCGCGCACCCGGACGGGGTTCTTGCGATCGATGCAGGCTACGGTCGGGAGGGCCTGGCCGCCATTCATGTCGTGATCCATCGAGGCCGTGCCGCGATCGTCGATGCGGGTACCGCTGCGTCGGTGCCGAGGGTGCTGGCCGCCCTGCGTGAAGCGGCGGTCGAGCCTTCGCAAGTCGATTGGCTCATCCTGACCCATATCCATCTCGATCACGCTTCGGGCGCGGGGCCCCTGATGCAGGCCTGCCCGAACGCTCGTGTGCTGGTCCATCCGCGCGGCGTGCGCCATCTGGTTGATCCGACGCGGCTGTGGAGCGCCAATGCCGAGGTCTATGGCTCCGAGCGCGTGCTCGAGCTGTATGGCGAGCCGGTGCCGATCGCACCCGAACGGATCGTCGCCGGTGAGGACGGCCTGCGCATCGAACTGGCCGGACGCTTCTTCCGCGTGCTCGATACGCCCGGGCACACCCGTCACCACATCGCGTTGTGGGATGAGCAGGCGCACTCCTGCTTCGTGGGTGACACCTTCGGCGTGTCCTACCGCGAGCTCGACAGCGACGGCCGCTGCTTCGTGTTCCCGTCCACCATGCCTTCCGAGTTCGATCCCGACGCGCTGCATGCCTCCATCGACCGCATCGTCGCGCTGCGTCCGGAAGCCCTCTATCTGGGACATTACAGCCGAGTGACCGGAGTCGGGCGCATCGCCGGCGACCTGCATCGCCTGATCGACGCGCAGGTGGCGGTGGCGCGTGCTGCACGCGGTCATGGCATCAAGCGCCATGTCGAGATCCTCGCCGGGCTGGAGCAGATCGTGCGCGACGAGGTCGAGCGCCAAGGGGCGCCGATCGCCGAGGACGAAGTCCTCGAACTGCTACGCATGGACCTCGACATGAACGCGCAGGGGCTCGGCATGTGGCTCGACAAGTGCCCTGAGCCGGCTACCGCGTGACGCGTCCCCAGGCCCTTTCAGCACAAGCCGATCGTGCCCGTCGTTTCGGCGGTATCGCGCGTCTGTACGGCGATCATGCGCTCGACGTGTTGTCGCGTTCGCGCGCCTGTGTGGTGGGTGTCGGCGGAGTCGGTTCGTGGGCGGCCGAGGCGCTGGCGCGCAGCGGCGTGGGACGCTTGCGGCTGGTCGATCTGGATCACGTCGCCGAATCCAACATCAACCGTCAGATCCACGCGCTGGAGCCGACCCTCGGTCAGGCCAAGGTGCTCGCCATGCGCGAACGCATGGCAGCCATTGACCCGGCGATCGAGGTCGAGGTGGTGGAAGACTTCCTCAGCCCCGAGAATGCGGCGGAGCTGGTGGCAGGCTGCGATGTTGTGATCGATGCCATCGACAACGTGCGGGCCAAGGCGGCACTGGTGCTGGCTTGTCGTGATGCCGGCATTGCGTTGGTGGTGTGCGGTGGCGCCGGCGGAAAGACCGATCCGGCGCGCATTCGCGTGCATGACCTGTCACGCACCGAGCAGGATCCGCTGCTGTCCAAGTTGCGCCGACGGCTGCGCGCCGAACACGGTTTCCCGCGTGACCCGAAGCGACGCTTCGGCGTGCTGGCGGTGTACTCCGACGAGCCGCTGCGCATGCCGACGTCCGTGTGCGATGCCGGTCCGATGGGGCTGGCCTGTGCCGGTTATGGTTCGAGCATGGCCGTGACGGCCAGCGTCGGTCTGCTTGCTGCGGCGCGCGCGCTGGATGCGCTGGTGAGCGGAATCAGTCAATCAAGAGAGGTGCAGCAATGAGCAAGACGGCGATCATCCTGTTCGGCCACGGTGCGCGCGATCCGCAGTGGGCTCGTCCGATGGAGCGCGTGCGTGACGCGGTGCGCGCGGCCGCGCCCGGGGTGGAGGTCGAAGTCACCTTCCTTGAATTCATGCAGCCCGGGCTGGTTGCCGCCATCGACTGTCTGGCGCGTGGAGGGGCGACCCATGTGACCGTGGTGCCGATGTTCCTCGCGCAGGGCGGGCATGTGAAGAAGGATCTGCCGGTGTTGCTCGATGAGGCCAGGGTCCTGCATCCCGGGTGCCAGGTGGAGTTGCTGGCGGCAGTCGGTGAAGCCGACCCGGTGGTGGCTGCCATGGCGGCCTATGCGCTGCAGGGGGCTGGCTTGCAGGCCTGATGCGGACGTCGCCGGGGCGGGCCGGAGTGGATGCATTTGTCGCGGATGCCGTTAGAATGCGGCCATTCCAATCCGGACCTCATGATGACGAGTTCCCCGCCGCCCAACGAACGCCGTGCTCATCATCGTCTGACCCTGGGTACCTCTGCGCATCTGGTATTCGACTCCGGCGAGACGATCGAAGCCGAGTGTGTCGATATTTCGGTGGGTGGCATGCTGTTGCGTGCCAAGTACGCGGCCGACGAGGGCGAGGAGCTGATCGTCGAGGTGCCGACGCCCACTTGTGGTCCTCCGCGTCCGCCGCTGGTTGCGCGCGTCGAGGTCAGGCGCTGCCATAACATCGGCCCCGAGCTCTACGAGATCGGCGGGGCCATCGTCGAGATCATCGGCTGAATCCGTGCCCCGGCAGCGAGGACGAAGCCTGCTTGCCGCCGCGCAGGATCAGCCACGCTGCCAGCATGGCAATCAGCGTGAAGCACAGCAAGGACCAGTTGGCGACGGTCAGTCCCAGGAAGGTCCAGTCGATCGCGGAGCAGTCGCCCGAGCCACGGAACATCATCGGCAGCGCCTCGGCCAGCCCGAAATTCTCCACCATATACTCGAATCCCGGTCCGCATTCGGCCAGCGACGGCGGTGAACGCTGCAGCAGGCTCTGCTGCGCGGCCACCGTGCCGCCGGCCAGTGCGGCACCCAGGGTGAGCACGCCGTAGGCTACCGAGCCGCTACGCCCGGGACCGTGCAGGGTTGCCAGCAGCGCGATGATGGCGACGGCGACGAAGGCGTAGCGCTGCAGGATGCACATCGGGCACGGTTCGAGGCCTGCAACGTGCTGCAGATAAAGCCCGAAGGCGAGCAGAGCACTGCAGCTCAGGAAGAGCAGGGCAAAGAGCTGGCGTGGCGTGAAGCGGGGCATGGCGACGATTCCGTCAGAAGTCTCGGGATTGTAGGGTATTGCTGCCGGGTGGGGTTTCAGGCGTGGCGCTTCTTGTCGGGGATCGGCAATTCGTCGAGCAGGTCGAGAAAGGCGCGCGTGCGCGCCGGCATCAGTCGCCGCCCCGGAAAGACCGCCCATCCCATCCCGCCCGGCGACGACCACTGCGGCAGGACCCGCTGCAGCCGGCCTGCGCCCACCGCCTCGGTGGCGTAATGCATCGGCACCAAGGCAACGCCGCTGGCGGCGCACGCCAGGCCGATCAGCACGTCGGGCGAATTGGCGGTGACGCGCGCGTGCGGGGTGAATTCGACGTGGCGCGCGCCGTCCGACAGCGTCCAGCGGCGCGGCTGGCCGTCGCGGCCGATCAGGCACAGGGCGTCGAGCCTGGAGAGATCCTCGGGTCTTTTCGGGTGGCCGTGCCGCAGCAGGTAATCCGGAGAGGCGAACACGCCTTGCGTGAACTCGCCGATGGGGCGCGCCGCCATCGTGGCGTCGTCAGGCAGGTCGCCGAAGCGCAGCGCCAGATCGAAGTTCTCGCCCACCAGATCGACGCGGCGCGGCGACAGGTCGATATCCAGCGACACCTCCGGATAGCGCGCCACGTAGCGTGCCAGCACGTCGTGCAGGATGACCATGGCGAAGTCTTCGGGCATGGAGATGCGCAGCCGTCCGGTCGGGCGTGAGCGGCGGTGGTCGGCCAGTGCGTTGGCCGCATCGACCTCCGCCGCTACCTGGCGGGCGTGGCCGATCATGCCGTGGCCGAAGTCGGTCAGCGTCAGCTTGCGCGTGGTGCGCAACAGCAGACGCTCGCCCAGGCGCTCCTCGAGATGGGTCAGGCGGCGCGATACCGTGGACTTCGGCAGCCCCAGCTGTTCGGCCGCGCGCGTGAAGCTGCCGGCTTCGACGATGTGCGCGAAGACGAGGAGGTCGTTCGGGTCGATGGGTGTCTTTTGTTCCATGTGCGGAACAATCATATCCATTTGGGCGGCTTAATGTCGCGATGTATTGTCAATAGCATGAGGCAGTACTTCCCCGACATCCACGGAGACAAAACATGAACATCCTCCAGATCAACGCCAGCGCGCGCAGCGAAGGCTCGCAATCGACCCGTCTGGCCGAGCGCATCGTCGAACGCCTGGTCGAACGACAGCCTCAGGCCGATCTCGTGGTGCGCGATTTGGCTGCCAATCCGCATCCCGCGCTCGACGAGTCCGCGCTGCAGGCGCTGTTTACGCCGGCCGAGCAGCGCACCCCGGAACAGGCTGCGCGCGTCGCGCTCGACGATGCGCTGATTGCCCAGGTGCAGGCTGCCGACATGCTGGTGATCGGTGTGCCGATGTACAACTTCACCATTTCCTCGCAGCTCAAGAACTGGGTGGACGCGATTGCGCGCGCCAAGGTCACTTTCCGCTATACCGAGAACGGCCCCGAAGGGCTGCTCAAGGGCAAGACGGTGTATGTGGCGCTGACCCGCGGTGGCGTGTATCGCGACACCGATGCCGACACCCAGGTGCCTTACCTGAAGATGGTGCTGGGCTTCCTCGGCATGACCGACGTACGTTTCGTCTATGCCGAGGGGCTCGGCATGGGCGACGAAGCGGTGGCCAGGGCCTTCGCCGAGGCCGAGCAGGAACTGGAGGCCGCGCTCGCCTGAGCGCGCGACGACGATGAGCACGACAAGCGAAAAAACCATTGCCGGTGCCTTCAAGCGCCTGATGTTCGGGCGCAGCGAAGCTGATTTGCACGCCGAGATCGGCGCCATCACGGCGAATCGTGCAGCGATGCAGGAAGAGCGTGTCGAGCGCCCGCGCGGCGTCGAGCGGCTGGTGGCCGGCATGGCCACCTCCGACGGCGCCGGCGTGAAGCTCACGCGCGTGCTCACCGACGACCTGCAGCAGCGCCTCGACCCCTTCCTGATGCTCGACGCCTTCCGCAGCGACAATCCCGGCGACTACATCGGTGGTTTTCCCGATCATCCGCATCGCGGCTTCGAGACCGTGACCTACATGATCGCCGGGCGTCTGCGTCACCGCGACAGCGGCGGCAACGAAGGCCTGCTGGAAAACGGCGGCGTGCAGTGGATGACGGCCGGACGCGGGCTGATCCACTCCGAGATGCCGGAGCAGGAAGACGGCCTGATGGAAGGCTTCCAGCTGTGGCTCAACCTGCCCGCACGCGACAAGATGTGCGTGCCCGGCTATCGTGACCTGAAATCCGCAGACATCCCGGCCTTCACCACGCCCGGCGGCGCTGCGGTGAAGCTGGTTGCAGGCCACAGCCACGGGGTCGAGGGCGCGATGACGCGCGAGGCCACCGCTCCGCTGTATGCCGATATCGCGTTGCCGGCCGGCGCCAGCTTCGAGCAGGCTTTGCCGGTGCAGCACAACGCCTTCATCTATGTGTATCGGGGTGAGGTCACGCTGGGCGGCAAGCGTGTGGCTTCGGGGCGAATGGCCATTCTCGACAACGTGCCGGATTCCGACGGCGTGCGCATCGAGGCGGGTGACGCGCCGGCGCGCGTGCTGCTGATTGCCGGTCGCCCGCTGGGCGAGCCCATCGTGCAGCACGGACCGTTCGTGATGAACACCGTCGATGAAATCCGGCAGGCGGTGGAGGATTTCCGCGCCGGGAAATTCCGCGCGGGGTGAGATCGGCGGGCGATGCCGGATGCGCTTCGCTTATCCGGCCTACGGCCGTGGGTTCCGTGCGGGCCTGTCGTAGGCCGGATAAGCGCCGCAGGCGCGCATCCGGCTGGCTGTGCGAGGCTACGCCCTCGCCAGCTCCACCAGCGTCCGCGCCTGATCCAGCACCGGCTGCGGGATGGCCACGCGGCCTTCCAGCATGTCGCCGATCAGCGCGGCGTTGTCTTCCACGCCGGGCGCGTCCGGCAGGCCGGCCAGCGGCGGAGCGCCGCCTTCTTCGGCCGGCCATGCTTCGCTGGCCGTGCCGTTGACGAATACTTCCATGCGCGGACGGCGGCGCGGGTTGGCGAAGGCCTCGCCCTCTGTGCCGCGCAGCAGCATTGCGACGCCGCCATCTGCCACCAGAAAGTCATGCATGCGTTCCAGATACTCCGGGTGCGTTACCGCCACCACGCGCACGCTGTGCCCGCGACAGGGATCGAGCAGCTTGGCCATGGTGTGGCCGCTGCCCCGCACGCCGAAGCGCAGGCGCAGCGACAGCAGTTGCGCCAGACCCGGCAGCAGGGTCTCAAGCTGCAGGCAGGCGATGCGTGAGGTGACGAGTTGCCCGGTTGCTTCTTGGATGCTGGCGGCCGGCGTGACGCCCAGCGCGGCGAGCAGTGCGAAGGGGCTGGTGCGGCTGTCGAAATCGTGCCGGCCCTGGATCAGCACAGGTACGCCTTCGCGCGCGATCAGCTGCGCCAGCAGTGGCATCAGGTTGGCCTGGCGGCGCGCGCCGTTGTAGGTCGGCAGTACCACGCAGCGCGGGCCATGCGGCACCGCGATCTGTGCGCAGCGTGTGTCCATGGCGCGCTTGAAGCCGATGAGTTCATCGAGCGATTCGCTCTTGACGCGCAGTGCGATGACGATGGCGCCGAGCTCCAGGTCCGGTACCGCGCCGTCCAGCACGGCGCCGAACAGCGCTTCGGCGTCTTCGGCCGTGAGCGAACGGGCGCCCTTGGCGCCCCGTCCGATTTCCTTGATCATTGCGGGCAGGTTCATGGCGCGATTATGCGTCGCGGCCGTGATCACGCCTAGTATCGTTGCGGGGGAAAACAATGAATGTGGGATTCATCGGGCTCGGCCTGATGGGGCGTCCGATGGCGCTCAACCTGATCCGTGCGGGCCATGACCTGCGCGTGTGGGCGCGCCGCCCGGAGGCCATGCAGCCGCTGCTCGACGCTGGCGCCGTGGCGGCCATCAGTGCCGCCGACGTGGCGTCCAGAGTGGACGTGGTGATCACCATCGTCGGCGATGCGCCGGACGTGGAGCGCGTGGCGCTGGGGCCGGACGGCATCGCCGATGGCGCACGGCCGGGCCTCATCCACATCGACATGAGCACCATCTCGCCCGAGGTCACGCAGTCCATCGCCGCGCGTCTGCGTGAGCGCGGCGTGACCATGCTCGATGCACCGGTGTCCGGCGGCGAGCCGGGAGCCATCAACGCCGCGCTGACCATCATGGTCGGCGGCGAGGCATCGGCCTTCGAGTGTGTCAAGCCGCTGTTCGAGGCCATGGGCAAGACCATTTCGCACATCGGTGGCAACGGCGCCGGCCAGGTCGCCAAGGCCTGCAACCAGATCGTCACCGGCGTGGGTGTGGCGGCGGTGGCCGAGGCGCTCAACTTCGCGCGCAAGAGCGGCGTCGATGCCGGTGCGGTGCGCGAGGTGCTGATGGGCGGTTTCGCCGCCTCGCGCATTCTCGACGTGCATGGCGGGCGCATGGTCAAACGTGACTTCCAGCCCGGCTTCAAGTCGTGGATGCACCAGAAGGACATGCGCATCGTGCTCGAAGAAGCGCACCGTCTGGGCCTGCAACTGCCGACTGCGGCCGCCGCCGCGCAGCTCTACAACGCCATGGTCGGCAGCGGTCTTGGGGAGGAGGATTCGGTGGCGATGCTGAAGCTGTTTGAACGCATGAGCGGGGGGGAAGGGTGATGCGCGTCGGATTCATCGGACTGGGCGTGATGGGGCGCCCGATGGCGGAACACGTGCTGCGCGCCGGCCACACGCTGGGCGTGTGGGCGCGGCGGCCCGAATCCACCGCGCCGCTGGTCGAGCAGGGCGCCACCGCGTATGACACCCCGGCCGCCTTGGCCGCCGCTTCGGACGTGGTCATCACCATCATCACCAACAGCCAGGACGTCGAAGGTGTTGCCTTTGGCGAGCACGGGCTGGCGGCGGGCTTTACGCGTGGTGCGGTGCATGTGGACATGAGCACCATCGCGCCGGACGCGGCGCGCGATTTCGCGCGGCGCTACGCCGAAGCCGGAATCGACTGGGTCGATGCGCCGGTGTCCGGCGGCGAGCAGGCGGCGGTGGCCGGCACGCTGGCGATCATGGCCGGTGCGCGCGAGGACGTCTTTGCGCGCGTGCGCACGCTGTTCGAGGCCATGGGCAAGACCATCGTGCGCGTCGGCGAGCCCGGCGCCGGTCAGGTCGCCAAGGCCTGCAACCAGATGGTCATGGTGTGCGCGCTGCAGGCCTGCGCCGAGGCCATGCATCTGGCGCGCGCCCACAAGGTCGATCTGGCCGCCGTGCGCACCGCGCTGATGGGCGGATCGGCCGGCTCGCGCGTGATGGAGGTGATGGGCGAGCGCATGGTCGAACGCGACTTCTCGGCCGGCATCCAGGCGCGCCTGCATCACAAGGACTTCGGCATCCTGCTGGACGAAGCGGTGAAAATCGGTGCGCCGCTGCCCATCGCCGCGCAGACCTGGCAACAGCTCAACGCGCTGATGGCGCAGGGTTGGGGCTATGACGATACGTCGAGTCTGCTGAAGGTGCTGGAAGCGGCGTCCGGATCAAACGCCTGACCGTAGGCCCGACAAGCGCAGCGCATCGGGCGTACGAGCCTTGTTGTGGCGGATGCGCTGCGCTTATCCGTCCTATGACTGCAATGGCGGTCCGGGTTCAGCGCCGCTTCGGTGCCTGTTCCGTATATCCCAGCGCGCGCGAAATCTCCTGCGCGGTGCTGCGCACCAGCGGCGCCCAGTCGCGCTTGAAGCGTTCGGACGGCGTGGACAGCGACAGACCGGCGACGAGTTCGCCGCTGTCGTCGCGGATGCCGGCGGCGATGCAGCGCACGCCCAGCTCCACTTCGTCCAGATCGAAGGCCACGTCGTGACGGCGGGCTTCGGCCAGTTCGCGTTCGAGCTTGTCGAGATCGGTGATGGAGGCCGGGGTGCTGCCTGGCAGGCCGGTGCGTCGGGCGTATTCGCGCACCTTGTCGCGGCCGTCCTCGACCAGGAACAGCTTGCCCGAGGCGGTGGTGTGCAGCGGCGCGCGGGCGCCGACGATGTGCACCACGCGCACCGACGAGCGGCCGCTGGAGGTGCGTTCGACATAGACCATGTCGTCGCCGTCGCGCACGCCGAGGTTCACGCTCTCGCCGGTCTCGTTGTGCAGGCGGAGCATGAAGGGCATGGCGACGTCGCGCAGCGAGATGCGTGATTTGACGATGTTGCCCAGTTCGAGCAGGCGGATGCCGAGACGGTAGGTGCCGCCGTCACCACGCTCGACGAAGCCGCTTTGGGTCATCGCGCCCAGGATGCGGTGGGCTGTCGAGGGGTGCAGGCCGCTTTCCAGTGCGATCTGCTTGAGCGGCATGGGGTCGGCGTGCGCGGCGAGCACGTCGAGCAGGGTCATCATGCGCTCGACGACCTGGATGGGGTTTTTGGATTCCGCGGGCTTGATCACGTCAATGTCGTTTGGATGAGCGTGTCGGCAGTGTAACCAAGCCATTTCGTTTCGCCTAGTGAAACACGGTCGCGTTTTAAGGGTTATTGCGAGGTGTGATGACGCAGTCCGCCGGCTACCATGCGGGCTCGACATCCCGTGTGGACGGGATGCGCATGAAATGACCCGTCCGGAGGCGAAGCATGGGCATCCGTATCGTCAATCTCGAGGGCGACTCCGTCGCTGCAAGCTTTCGTGCCCCGGGAATCCCGCATGAATGGGTCTCCTATCCGGTGACCTCACCCGAGCAGGTTGTGGAGCGGCTGACGGGTGCCGATGTGGCCGTCATCAACAAGCTCAGGCTGACCGGCGAGCATCTGCGCCAGTTGCCGACGCTGAAACTGGTGGCGATCTGCGCGACCGGCACCGACAACATCGACCTGGCTGCCTGCCGCGAGCGCGGCGTGATGGTCTCGAACGTGCGTGGCTATGCCGTCAGCACCGTACCCGAGCATGCCATCCTGCTGATGCTGGCGCTGCGGCGCAGTCTGCTGGCGTACAACGACGACGTGAAGAACGGCCTGTGGGCGAAGAGCCAGAACTTCTGCCTGTTCGGGCATCCGGTGGGCGACCTGCATGGCGCCACGCTGGGCATCTTCGGGCGCGGCAGCCTGGGGCAGGGGGTGGCGCGGCTGGCCGAGGCCTTCGGCATGCGCGTGCTGTGGGGCGAGCATCGTGGGGCCGGCATCGTGCGCGCCGGTTACACCGCTTTCGATGAGGTGTTGCGTGAGGCCGATGTCATTTCGCTGCACTGTCCGCTCAACGATGCCACGCGCGGCATGATAGGCGAGGCCGAGCTGGGAATCATGAAGCGCAGCGCGGTGCTGGTGAATACCGCCCGCGGCGGGCTGGTGGATGAGCGGGCGCTGGCCGATGCGTTGCGTGCCGGCAGCATCGCCGGCGCGGGGGTGGATGTGCTGTCACAGGAGCCGCCGCGCGACGGTAATCCGCTGCTGGCGTCCGACATTCCCAATCTGATCCTGACGCCGCACATGGCCTGGGCGTCGGGAGCCGCGATGCAGGCAATGACCGATCAGGTGATCGACAACATCGAGGCCTTTGTGCGGGGTGATCCGCGTAACCGGGTGGTGTGACCGCGTGACGGTCCGGTTCCCGCTGCGGGGGTGTCCGAGGTCATCGTGCCGCCCTGTCGTGCGCGAATCACTTGACCCGGCGGGGTGTAGTTGGGGTATTTTATCGGCCGGCCGAATCCATATAAGTGAAAACCCTGAGAGCCCTGCGCCGGCGTGGTGCCGGTACAGGGTTTTTTTCAGCCCGGTTTCGGCTCCCGCATCACCATGCAGTACTGCCCGGATATGCCATGAGGAGGGGTCCGATTCGCAGTGCGTGGCGCGCGTAGCGGCGGGAATAATCCCACCCCGCGCGGTGGAAGAGGACGACAGGAAAATACAACAATGAGTCTTGCACTGATCGTGATGCTGCCCTTTCTCGGGGCGGTATTGCCGGCGCTGATGATCCGGGCCGGTCGCAACGCCTGTGCGATCGCGACCGGGTCGGTCACCATGCTGGCTCTGGCGTTGCTGCTCACCCATGCGCCGGCAGTGTTCCGCGGCGAGGTGATTCAGGCGGGCTGGAACTGGTTGCCGGAGCTGGGGCTGAACGTCAATTTCTTCCTGGACGGATTGGGTCTGCTGTTTGCCGGCCTGATTCTCGGCATCGGTCTGCTGATCATCACCTACGCGCGGTTCTACCTCGCGAAGGAAGACCCGATGGGTAATTTCTATACCTATCTGCTGCTCTTCCAGGGGGCGATGGTCGGCATCGTCTTGTCGGACAACATCCTGTTGTTGCTGATCTTCTGGGAGCTGACCAGTCTCGCTTCCTTCCTGCTGATCGGCTACTGGAAGCACCTGCCGGAAGGGCGCCAGGGCGCGCGCATGGCGCTTGCCGTCACGGGCGGTGGCGGCTTGTCGATGATCGCCGGCATGCTGATGCTGGGGCACATCGTCGGTTCCTACGACCTGACCGTGATCCTCGCCCACGGCGAGGCCATCCAGGCGTCACCGCTGTACGTGCCGGCCCTGATCCTGATTCTCGGCGGCTGTTTCACCAAGAGCGCGCAGTTTCCCTTCCATTTCTGGCTGCCGCATGCCATGGCCGCACCCACGCCGGTGTCGGCCTATCTGCACTCGGCCACCATGGTCAAGGCCGGCATCTTCCTGCTGGCGCGCATGTGGCCGGCGCTGGCCGGTACCGACTGGTGGTTCTATCTGGTGGCCACGACCGGTCTGGCGACCATGGTCATCGCTGCCTGCATTGCGCTGTTCAAGGATGACCTGAAGGGCCTGCTGGCCTTCTCGACGGTCAGCCATCTGGGTCTGGTGACCTTCCTGTTCGGTCTGGCCACGCCGATGGCGGCGGTGGCCGGCGTGTTCCACATCATCAATCACGCCACCTTCAAGGCGGCGCTGTTCATGAACACCGGCATCATCGACCACGAGACCGGCACGCGTGACATCAAGCGCCTGGGCGGCCTGATGTTCCTGATGCCGCTGTCGGCGACGCTGGCGATGATCGCCGCCGCGTCGATGGCCGGCCTGCCGCTGCTCAACGGCTTCCTGTCCAAGGAGATGATGCTCGACGAGGCGTGGAAGGCGAGCTGGCTCGGCCAGGGCTGGGTGATTCCGCTGTTCGCCACGCTGGGCGCGGTGTTCTCGGTAGCGTATTCCTTCCGCTACATCGTGCATGCCTACATGGGGCCCAAGC
>JBFHJY010000018.1:0-14306 GCA_041595655.1 Azoarcus sp. | reverse complement strand
GGCCGCTGAAAGTCTTGGTTTCGAAGCTGCGCTTGAGATTGCGCGGATCGAAGTAGTCGTACTCGATGGCGTAGCCGGGGCGCAGGATGTGCGCGTTCTCCATGCCGCGGATCGAGCGCACCACCGCCAGCTGCACGTCGAAGGGCAGCGACGTGGAAATGCCGTTGGGGTAGATCTCGTGCGTGTCCAGGCCTTCCGGTTCGAGGAAGACGTTGTGGCTGTCCTTGTCGGCGAAGCGGTGGATCTTGTCTTCGATGGACGGGCAGTAGCGCGGGCCGACGCCTTCGATCACGCCGGAATACATCGGCGAGCGGTCCAGATTCGCCGCGATGATTTCGTGCGTGCGCGCATTGGTGTGCGTGATCCAGCACGGCAGCTGGCGCGGATGCTGGCTGGCCGAGCCGAGAAAGCTGAACACCGGCACCGGATCGTCGCCAGGCTGTTCCTGCATCACCGAGAAATCGATGCTGCGCGCGTCCAGCCGCGGCGGCGTGCCGGTTTTCAGGCGCCCCTGCGGCAGCTGCATTTCCTTGAGGCGCTGGCCGAGCGAGATCGACGGCGGATCACCCGCGCGCCCACCTACATGGTTCTGCAGACCGACGTGAATCACGCCGTTCAGGAATGTGCCGGCGGTCAGCACCACCGCTTTGCCCGAGAAGCGCAGGCCGATCTGCGTGACCACACCGGTGACGCGCTCGCCTTCCACCGTGATGTCGTCCACGGCCTGCTGGAACAGCGTGAGATTGGGCTGATTCTCCAGCCGGCGGCGGATCGCGGCCTTGTACAGCACGCGGTCGGCCTGCGCGCGGGTGGCGCGCACGGCCGGACCCTTGGAGGCGTTGAGGATGCGGAACTGGATGCCGCCCTCGTCGGTGGCCTCGGCCATCGCGCCGCCGAGCGCGTCGACTTCCTTCACGAGGTGGCCCTTGCCGATGCCGCCGATCGAAGGGTTGCAGCTCATCTGCCCCAGCGTCTCGATGTTGTGCGTGAGCAGCAGCGTCTTCGCGCCCATGCGCGCGGAGGCAAGCGCAGCCTCGGTACCGGCATGGCCGCCACCAACAACGATCACATCAAAGGACTCTGGATACAACATGGCGCACCCCGGCGCGGGAAATTCGGCGAAGGGCGCGATTCTACGCCGGAGGAGGTGTAAAGCCCAGCTTCGGCACGAATTGTTTCACGGAAAAGCGGCAATCAAACAAGCACTTGTATTCAGCGCTCGAAAGCCCGTATCAGTCGCGAACGATCGGGCTGTTCTCGATGCGCGGGGAGTACAGACGTTCCTCGGGCCGCACGGAGAGGTCCACCTGTTCGCTGCCGCTGTCTTCGGGATCGAAGCCCGGCGGCGGGGTCTGCGGCTGATACTGGATGGCTTGTGCAATCACGGGCACCTCCACCACGGGCGGCGCCGGACGGAAGACATTCTGGTGGATGACGAACAGCACCGCCGTGACCAGGAAGAAATGGTTCGCGAGTTTCAGCTGGCGCTTGCGCGGATCGATCTGGTGCTGGCGGGTTTTCATGTTGCGTGCCTCGTCGGATACGGCTCGATTGTCGTCCGACGCGCATCCCGGACGCAAGTTCCCGTTCACGGGACGCTGCATCCGCAGCGGCCCCTGCACCGGCTGAAGACCGCTGCAGGGGCTCAGACAGGGCCGTGCGAACGGGACTGACGCCACAACACCACGGCAATGCGCGCCAGTGCGGCGCACTCCAGCAAGAGGATGATGCCGCGCGCACCATCGGAAAGCAGTCCGGGCGGTCCGAGCAGCATGCAGATGGCGTCGATTGCGATCGACACCATCGCCCAGGCTGCGGCAAAACGCGTGCTGATCAAGGCCATCAGCAACAACCACACAAACAGCGCCAGCGCGACCGAAAGAAGCTCGATCAGGCGCGCGAACAGGTAGGGCTCATGCAGCACTTCCCAGCGCAACGCGGCAACCGCCGACGCCAGTATCATCAGCGCGAACACCGGAGGCCAGCTGCCGGGCAAGCCTTTGCCGGGATGACGCAGGCTGAGCAGCAACCAGATGTGGATGAACAGTGCGCGCATCCCGGCCCGGCAAGACGTCAGCGCGGCGCCATCTCGGCTTCCAGACGGTGCTTGATGTCGTCCGGAGAACCGGTGTTGCGGGCCAGCAGTTCGTAGAACAGCGGAATGATGAACAGTGTCAGCACGGTCGACAGCGCCACGCCGAAGGACACCACCACACCGATCACCTGGCGCGTCTCGGCGCCGGCACCGGAAGCGAGGATGAGCGGGATGGCGCCGGCCACGGTGGTGATGCCGGTCATCAGGATGGGGCGCAGACGGATCACCGAGGCCTCGACCACGGCGTCGTGGAACTCACGCCCCTCGTCACGCAGCTGGTTGGCGAACTCGACGATGAGGATGCCGTTCTTGGCCGCCAGCCCGATCAGCATGACCAGCCCGATCTGGCTGTAGACGTTGAGCGTGCCGCCGGTCAGCCACAGCCCGAGCAGCCCGCCACCCACCGCGAACGGCACGCCGAGGATGATCACGAAGGGGTGCACCCAGCTCTCGAACTGCGCCGCAAGCACCAGGAACACCACCAGCAGGCCGAGGATGAAGACGAAATCCATGGAGCCGCTGGCGGTCTTGAAGTCGAGCGACTGGCCGCGGTAGTCGATCACCACGTTCTCGGGCAGATGTTCGCGCGCGAGCCGTTCCAGATGGTCGAGCGCCACGCCCAGCGACAGGCCGTCGGCCAGCCCGGCGCTGATGGTGATGGCACGCACGCGGTTGTAGCGGTTGAGTGCGCGCGAATCGGCGAAATCCTCCAGCGTCACCAGGTTGGACAGCGGAATCAGCTCGCCCGAACGGTCCGAGCGCACGTACAGGTTCTCCAGCGCATCCGGACTGCGCTGCGTATCGCGCTCGCCCTCGACGATCACGTCGTACTCACGTCCGTTGTCGAGATAGGTGGTGATGCGCCGCGAGGCGAGCATGGTTTCCAGCGTGCGGCCGATGCCATCCACGGTCACGCCGAGCTCGGCGGCGCGCGCGTAGTCGATCTTCACTTCCAGCTGGGGTTGGGTTTCCTTGTAGTCCCAGTCCAGATCGGAGAGGCCGGGGTTGTCGGTCTCGATCCGCGCCAGCAGGGTGTCGCGCCACTCGGCCAGTTCCTCGTAGCTGCCCGCGCCGCCGATGACGAACTGCACCGGGTTGCGCGTCTGGCCGCCAAAGCCCTGGCGCATGATCACGCTGGTGCGCACGCCCGACAGGTCGGCGAGCTTGCCGCGGATCTCGTTCATGATCTCGTCGGCCGGACGACGCTCGGACCAGTCGGCCAGCACCGCGATGCCCAGACCGATGCTGTAGATCGGCGCATCGTTGCCGCCACGCGGTGCATTGACCAGCAGACGCTCGATCTCGCCGCTTTCCACGTACGGCATCAGGCGCTGCTCGATCTCGCCCATGTAGTCGGCCATCATCGCGAAGGTGGCGCCCTCCGGCCCGTTGACCTGCACGAAGAACACGCCGCGGTCTTCGCGCGGCGCGTATTCGGATTCGAGCTGCGAATAGAGCACACCGAGCACGCCGGCCAGTGCCACGAAACCGGCCAGCGCAATCATGCGATGGCGCAGCATGGCGCGCAGCGCCACCGAATAGCGATGGCGCAACAGATTCACCACGCAATCGACCCACTCGACGATGCGGTGCGTCCCCTCGCGCGGGCGCAGCAGCTTGGAGGCCAGCATGGGCGACACCGACAGCGCAACGAAGCTGGAAAAGGCCACGGCGGCCGCCATGGTCAGCGCGAACTCCGAGAACAGGCGGCCGATGTCGCCCTGCAGGAAGGAGATCGGCACGAACACCGAGATCAGCACCAGCGTGGTCGAGATCACGGCGAAGGCGACCTGACGCGCGCCGCGGAACGAGGCCACCAGCGCCGATTCGCCGTAGTCGTCCATGCGGCGGCGGATGTTCTCGAGCACGATGATGCCGTCGTCCACCACCAGGCCGATGGCCAGCACCAGTGCCAGCAGCGTGAGCAGATTGACCGAGAAGCCGAACAGCGCCAGCGCGATGAAGGTGGCCACCAGCGACACCGGCACGGCCACCGCCGGCACGAGAATGGCGCGCACGCTGCCGAGGAACAGGAAGATGGTCAGCACCACCAGCACGGTGGCGATCGCCAGCGTCGAATACACCTCGCGCACAGCGCCGTCGATGAACACCGAGGAGTCGAAGCTGGGCGCGATGATCATGCCTTCGGGCAGCGTGCCGTTGAGCCGCGTCACCTCGGCACGCACGGCACGCGCGACGTCGAGCGTGTTGGCGGTGGACTGCTTGATGATGCCCAGACCGACCATCGGATCGCCGTTGCCGCGGAACAGGCTGCGGTCGTCCACCGTGCCACGCTCGACGCGCGCGATCTCGCCCAGGCGGATCAGGTGGCCGTCCTCGCCGCGCGCCACGACCAGCTGCGCGAAGTCATCAGCGTCGTTGAACTGGCGCGCGACACGCACCGTGAACAAACGCGTGTGCGACTCGATGCGTCCGGCCGGCAGCTCGATGTTGTCGGCGCGCAGCGCGCGCTCCACGTCGGCCACGGTCAGGGCGCGGGCCGCCAGCGCATTGCGGTCGATCCACACGCGCATGGCGTAGCTGCGCTCGCCGCCGATGCGCACACGGGCCACGCCGTCGAGCACCGACAGGCGATCGACCAGAAAGCGCTGGGCGTAGTCGGTGAGCTCGGCCACGGTGTGCCGGTCGGAGGCGAAGTTCCACCACACGATCACGTCGGCGTCGGCGTCCACGCGCTGGATCTCGGGCGCGTCGGCCTCAACCGGCAGACGTTCGATGACGCGCGACACGGCATCGCGCACGTCGTTGGCGGCGGCCTCGATGTCGCGGCTGATGGAAAAGCGCAGCACCACGTCCGATTCGCCATCGCGGCTGCGCGACTCGATGTACTCGATGCCCTCGATGCCGGCCACCGCCTCCTCGATGGGCTCGGTGATCTGCGTCTCGATCACGGTGGCGGCCGCGCCGGGGTAGTTGGTCTCGATCGCCACCACCGGCGCATCGATGTCCGGATACTCGCGCAGCGGCAGCTCCTGGAACGACATCAGGCCGAAGATGACCAGCAGGATCGCCAGTACCGACGCAAAAACCGGCCGCTTGACCGAGACGTCCGAAAGAATCATCGATCGGCCTCGATCAGCTCCGCCAGCGGCCGGCTCCCGTCATCGACGGCGCGGATGCGCACCGCGTCGCCGTCGGCAAGGCGGAACGCGCCATGCGTGATCACGCGCTCGTCACCCACCAGCCCGCCACGGATCTCGACCACGCCGGGCAGCCGCGTACCCAGCTGCACCGCTCGCCGCGCCGCACGCAGCGAATCGTCCTCGCCGACCACGACGAACACCGAGTGCTCGCGCCCGCGCGTCAGCACCGCCTCCTCGGGCAGCACCCGAGCATCGCGCTCCTGCGCCGCCAGCGCCAGCGTCATCAACATCCCGGGGCGCAGCTTGCGCAGCGGATTGGGCAGCAACGCACGGACGCGGAAAGCGCGTGTCACCGGATCGACCTCGTTGCCCACGCTGACCACTTCGCCGTGGAAGGTCTCGTCCGGCCAGGCACGGCTGCGTGCCTCGATGTTCATGCCCGGAACCACCACCGGAATGAACAGCTCCGGCACGGTGAAATCGAGTTTCATCACCGAGTCGTCATGCAGTGTGGTGATCTCGGCGCCCGGCGTGAGCAGCGAACCGACCGACACGTTGCGCAGGCCCACGACGCCGTCGAAGGGCGCCACGATGCGCCGGTCGCGCAGGCGCGCCTCGGCAGCCTCGACGCGCGCACGTGCGGTGTGGAGTTCGCGGCGGCGCTGGTCGAGCAGGGCCGCCGACGCCGTGCCACGCCGCGCCAGATCCTGCACGCGCTCGAACTGGCGCTGCGCCTCGGACACCGCCGCAGCCGCTTCGGCACGCTCGGCGATCTGCTCGCGGCTGTTCATCACCACCAGCACGTCGCCGGCCGACACGCGCTGGCCGTCGTCAAAGCGGATCTCGGCGATGGTGTCGGTGGTGGTCGCGGTGAGCGCGGCCGATTCGTTGGCGCGCAGCGTGCCGAGCGCCTCGATGCGGTCGGCCACACGCATCTCGCGCACCTGGGTGACGATGACTTCCAGCCCCTGGGCCTGTGTCAGGCATGGCCAGATCAATGCCGCAGCACACAACAGGGACGATAACGGGGAGCGGAATCGCTTCATTGGCTGGTGGCGCAAGCGGGCGCCGGAAGAAATGGGGATGCGGTGCAGACCCGCGTACCCCGGCACGGTTCCGCCGCTTGTGGAAATCCCCATCACGCGGCCACCGCTTCCAGACGGGCCAGCCACGGCGCGCGCTCGGCGCCGGATACGAAGCTCGCCTCCAGGCTGTTGCGCGCCACCTGCGCCAGTTCGGCGCGGGTCAGGCCCAGCGCCTGCGCAGTCTCCACATAGTTCTGCGCAACGTAGCCGCCGAAATAGGCCGGGTCATCGGAGTTGATGGTGAGCTTCAGCCCGGCATCGAGCAGGCGCTTGAAGTTGTGGTCCTGCAGGCGCTCGAACACGCACAGCTTGACGTTGGACAGCGGACACACGGTGAGCGGCACCTGCTCGCGCGCCAGTCGCGCCACCAGCGCCGCGTCGGCCTCGCAGCGCACGCCGTGGTCGATGCGTTCCACCTTGAGCAGATCCAGCGCCTCATGAATATATTCCGGCGGCCCCTCCTCGCCGGCATGCGCGACGATGTGCAGACCCAGCGAGCGGCAACGCGCGAACAGCCGCGCGAACTTGGACGGCGGATGGCCGCGCTCGGACGAGTCCAGCCCCACACCGTGGACGCGTGACAGATGCGGCAGCGCCTGCTCCAGCGTGTCGAATCCCTCGGCCTCGGACAGATGACGCAGGAAACACAGGATCAGCCGCGAGCTGATGCCGTAACGCTGCCGGGCATCGACGCAGGCACGCTCCAGGCCGTCGAGCAAGGTCTCGAAGGCGATGCCGCGCTCGGTATGCGTCTGCGGGTCGAAGAACAGCTCGGCATGCACCACGCCGTCGGCGTGCGCGCGCTCGAAGTAGGCCGCGGCAAGGTCGAAGAAATCCTGCTCGGTCACCAGCGCCGCGGCGCCCGCGTAGTACAGGTCGAGAAAGCTCTGCAGGTCGGAAAAATCGTAGGCCGCGCGCACTTCCTCCACGCTGGCGTAGGGCAGCTGCACGCCGTTGCGGTGCGCCAGCGCGAACATCAGCTCTGGCTCCCGCGTGCCGTCGATGTGCACATGCAGCTCGGCCTTGGGCAGGGCGCGGACATAGCTTTCGAGATTCATGGCGACTCCCTTGAGTGCAGGAACCCCGCAAGCTTAGGGCGCATTCCCGGCATTGTGGGCAGACCCACAAAAAAACAACGGCGGGCCGTGGCCCGCCGTCGATGGCATTCCGGAGAACGCGGATTACTTCAGCGCGGCCAGGGCGGCAGCGTAATCCGGCTCGTTCTTGATCTCGGAAACCAGCTCGGAGTGCAGGACCTTGTTGTTGGCGTCGAGCACGACCACACCACGCGCGGTCACGCCGGCCAGCGGGCCGGAGGTGATGGCCACGCCGTAGTTCTTCATGAACTCGGCGCCACGCATGGTCGACAGCGGCGTCACGTTCTCCAGACCTTCGGTGCTGCAGAAACGCTTGGCGGCGAACGGCAGGTCGGCCGAGATCACCAGCACGACGGTGTCGGCCAGCTTGGCGGCTTCTTCATTGAACTTGCGCGCCGAGGTGGCGCAGGTCGGCGTGTCGAGGCTCGGCACGATGTTGAGCACTTTGCGCTTGCCGGCAAAGCTGTCGAGCGTGACGTCGCCGAGCTTGCCGTCGACGAGCGAGAAAGCGGGGGCGGTATCACCGACCTTCGGGAAAGTGCCGGCGACGTCGATAGGATTGCCCGCGAGGGTGACTTGGCTCATGTGTGGTTCTCCATTGCTGAGGGGGTTGGTCGCGGCTGTGATTGTTGACTGCCTTGCCGCGTTGAACTGCGCCAGAGTGTAGCACTTCGATCCCGCGGCAAGATGTCGCCGGCCCTTGTTGCGGGCGCCCATGCACGCCAGCACTTGGCTGCTCAATGTCGGCCACACCATCGAACACATGTTCCCTTTGCCGGCGTTTGCGGAAATTGCCTGCGGCACGCTGTTTCCCCTTTTGTCTGGCTGCCACCGGCGCCGGTGCAGGACAAGGCCGGCTAGAATGTGGTCTCCGACTCCGTTCAGGTTGCACCGATGACCACCCCCGCACGACGCCCGCTGCTGAGCCAGGCCAGCCGACCACTGACCATCGAGATCCCCGCGTGGAACGAACACGGCGAAGAAGTACCGACCTCGATCTCCGGTGAGAACCCGCTCACCATCTACGTTGACAAGCGCGAGCTGGTCACGCTGATGACGCTGGGCGCCGCACCCGAGGCGCTGACCATCGGCTGGCTGCGCAATCAGCGGCTGGTCGACAGCCTCGACGAGATCGCCTCGGTGCAGGTCGACTGGGACGTGGACTCGGTCTCGGTCACCACCCGCAACGGGCTGAAGAACGCCGAGGAGAAGATGTCCTCGCGCACCGTCACCACCGGCTGCGGGCAAGGCACGATGTTCGGTGACCTGATGGACGAGGTCGACGCCATCCAGCTGCCCACCGACTGGACCTTCTCGCAGGACCAGCTCTATGCGCTGATGGACGCCGTGCGCAAGCACGACTCGATCTACAAGCAGGCCGGCGCCGTACATGGCTGTGCGCTGGCGCAGCCCACGGCCGAAGGCTGCGAGATCCTGATGTTCTTCGAGGACGTCGGCCGTCACAACGCGGTGGACGCCATCGCCGGCCAGATGTGGCTGGACGGACTTGAAGGCGGCGACAAGGTGTTCTACACCACCGGCCGCCTGACCTCCGAGATGGTCATCAAGACCGCGCAGATGGGCATCCCAGTGCTGGTATCGCGCTCGGGTCTCACCCGCATGGGCTGGGAGATCGCCAAGCAGGTCGGCCTGACCATGATCGGCCGCGCGCAGGGCAAGCACTTCCTGCTGTTCACCGGGCAGGAGCGTTTCAAGCGATGAGCGGCAAGGTCAAGATCACCGGTGTGCTGCTGGCCGGCGGGCAGGGCAGCCGCATGGGGGGCGTGGACAAGGGTCTGGTGGAGCTGCGCGGACGGCCGATGGCAGCGCACGTGATCGAGCGCCTCGCGCCGCAGGTGGATGAAGTGCTGATCAACGCCAACCAGAACGCCGAGCGCTACGGCGCCTTCGGTCACGACGTCTTCCCCGACCAGATCGGCGGCTTCGCCGGACCGCTGGCCGGACTGCATGCGGCTCTGGCGCGCGCGAGTCACCCGCTGGTGGTCACCGCGCCGTGCGATTCGCCCTTTCTGCCGGATGATCTGGTGGCCCGCCTGCAGGCCGGGCTGGATGCGGCCGGCGCCGATCTGGCGGTGGCCAGGACCTTCGATCAGGCACACCCGGTGTTCTGTCTGTGCAGGCGCGAGGTGCTGCCCCATCTGGCGGCCTTCCTGGAATCCGGCGGGCGCAAGATCGACCGCTGGTACGCCACGCTGAAGGTGGTCGAAGTGAATTTCGACGACGAGGAAGCGGCCTTCCGCAACATCAATACGCGCGAAGACCTGAGCCGGGAAGGGTAGGTCAGTCGTAGGTCAGACAAGCGAAGCGCATCTGACAGCAGCGTAATGTGAGGCGCCCAATGCCGGATGCGCGCCCGCGGCGTTTATCCGGCCTACGGGGGCGGCGCCTCACATCTTGGTGTCGGTCTCCGGGAACATGTCCCAGATGCGCACCTGGCCGCTATTGCCCTGCCAGTCTGCAACCGGGTTGCTCTTCGGCTGCACGCGCTTGAAGGATTCGTGGATCTCGCCATCAACGGCCTGACGCTCCACCGTCAGCAGCGTTCCGGCCGGGTGCTCGCACAGACCGGAAGCGTATTCCACTTCCTGCCGGGCGACCGGCATCGCATCTTCGAGCGAAGGCGCGCCGAAGCGATCGACCATGTGCTGTGCCAACCGGCGCACGGCGGCCTCATATTCGTCATCGCGGATTTCGATCACCCGCACCACGCTCGCCCAGCCGAAGCTGTCGAGCCCGAGAAAACCGTTGCGGAAAGCCAGCGCGGCCTTGCCGGTGAGGGTTTCCGGGTCTTCCTCGGCGAACGAAAAGACGAAGGATCCGGTCACCGCCAGTTCGTCGATCTGCGCGGCCGGACTGTAGACGTGGTCGTCGCTGGCATCGAAACGGGCGACTTGCAGGAATTTCATGGGTTCTCCACGGGTGTGTTCCCGGTTGCGATGGCGGTCGGGCTTGCTCCGAATGGCCCGCGATCGTCAGCGTGACCGGGGACACGCGCAATAACGGGCGGCCGGTTTTCCGGCCGCCCGATCAGGCTTGATGCCGGGCCTCTTCAGTGACTCGGCTGGCCTACTGCACCGGTGCTGCCGGACGCCTTGTCCTCGGCAGCCTGCGGCTTGACGCCCTTGGCCAGCTCTTCTTCCAGCCACAGGTCGTGGTGCTGCTTGGCCCAGTTCACGTCGACGCGGCCGGTGGTCATGCCTTCCAGCGCGCCTTCGGTTCCCAGGGTACCAATATAGGCATGGCCGAAGAAGAAGCCGATCCACAGGATCGCAGCGACGGAATGGATGCCCTGCGCCAGTGCCATGTCGCCGCGCGTCTGCTCCCAGAACGGGAAGTTCAGCACGACGCCGGTGACACTGACGATGATGCCCAGAGCGAACACGCCCAGCCAGAACCACACTTTCTCGCCGCCATTGAGCTTGCCGGCCGAGGGATGGCCCTTGCCGATCAGCCCCCCGCCCTGCTTGAACCAGGCGACATCGGTGGCGTTCGGAATGTTGTTGCGCAACCACAGCACGATCATCAGCAGCAGTGCGACCGAGAACGCCGGACCAAGGTAGTTGTGGATGTTCATCGCCACGCCGGCCCACCACGCGAAGCCCTCAGCGCCCATCACCGGGATCAGCACATAGCGTCCGAACAGCATGGACAGGCCGGTGATCGTGAGCAGAATGAAGGAGATCGCGACGACCCAGTGCAGCGCCCGTTCGTAGCCTTTCCATCGCTCGATGGTCATGCCGGCCCGTCCGTGCTCGAGCTTGACACGCCCCGCGACGAGAAAGAACAGCGCAATCAACGCCAGCATGCCACCCATGAACCAGCCGCCCCATTTGACCAACGGGCCGGTACGGAACTGTCGCCAGGTCTCGCCCGAGTTGCTGATCATGGTATTGGTGACATAGGGGCCGGTCTGCGTCGTGAAGCCCGACTGACCTTCGCGCGCATCTCGCCACATGCCCGAACGCGGGTTTTCACTGCGGTCACCGAACGCGGCCGGGCCGGAGCCCGACTGCGCCATCACGTAGCCGATGGTGGGCAATGCCATGGACAGCATCACGATCGCCAGCAGGCTCCAGAGCATGGAGCGCCAGCGGCGACGCTGCGGACTGACGGTTTTCGATTCATTCATGACGGGGACTCCTAACGGTCGGTCATGGCGGCCTGCGCACGTTGGCGCAAGGGTTCGGCACGACGGTCGGCGGCTTCCTTGGTCGCCATCTCATCGCTCTTGCCCTTGTATACGCCCGGCTCATGCACGGTCACACCGGAATCACAGGCTGTCAGCGCCAGTCCGGCGATGGCCAGTGACACAAGCATCGCTTTGTACGACATGGTCTCGCTCCTATTGTCATGGCGAACCGTGCGCAGTATCCGCCAATGAATCCCGCGCACGGTCCAGGTCGATCAGGCCGCGCCGTACGCCGCCTGCCAGCCCCAGGTCTGCGGACGGCCACCGCGGCGCATCACGCGCTGGCGGTAGATGTCTGCAACCACATCGCCATCCCCGGCGAGCAGTGCCTTGGTCGAACACATCTCGGCACACAGCGGCAGCTTGCCCTCGGCGATCCGGTTGGTGCCGTACTTGGTCAGCTCCGCCTCCGAATGGGCATCCTCCGGACCGCCCGCGCAGAAGGTGCACTTGTCCATCTTGCCGCGCACACCGAAAGCGGTCTGCTTGGGATACTGCGGGGCGCCGAACGGACAGGCGTAGAAGCAGTAACCGCAGCCGATGCACAGGTCCTTGTCGTGCAACACGATGCCGTCGGCGGTGGTGTAGAAGCAATCCACCGGACAGACCGCCGCGCAGGGCGCGTCCGTACAGTGCATGCACGCCACCGATACCGACTTCTCACCCGGCTGGCCGTCGTCCATGACGATCACGCGACGACGGTTCACCCCCCAGGGCACCTCGTGCTCGTTCTTGCACGCAGTGACGCACGCCTGGCATTCGATGCAGCGCTCCGCGTCACAGAGAAACTTCATTCTGGCCATGTTGGCTCTCCTCTATCTCGTTCCGTGGTTATGCGGGCACCACACGGCACAGCGTGGTCTTGGTTTCCTGCATCATCGTGACCGCGTCATAGCCGTAGGTCGTCGCCGTGTTGGTCGACTCGCCACGGGTATAGGGCGCGGAACCCTCGGGGTACTTGGCCAGCAGATCCTCGCCCTGGAAGTGACCGCCGAAGTGGAACGGCGTGAACACCGTGCCACGCCCGACGCGGTCGGTGACCAGCGCCTTGATGCGGATCTTTCCGCCTTCGGGACCCTCCAGCCACACCATCTGACCGTCCTTGACGTTGACGTCATTGGCGTCGGCAGGGTTGATCTCGACGAACATGTCCTGCTTGAGTTCGGCCAGCCACGGGTTGGAGCGGGTTTCCTCGCCACCACCCTCGTACTCGACCAGGCGCCCGGAGGTATGCACCAGCGGGAATTCCTTGGAGTAGTCCTTGGCCTGCACCGATTTCCAGCGCGTCGGCAGCCGGTAGAACACCTTGCGGTCATCGTAGGTCGGGTAATCCGCCACCAGGTCGTAGCGCGGCGTGTACAGCGGCTCACGGTGAATCGGCACGCCGTCCGGAAAGTTCCACACGTGGGCACGGGCCTTGGCATTGCCGAACGGGTGGCAGCCGTGCTTCATGACCACGCGCTGGATGCCGCCGGAAAGGTCGGTGGTCCAGCTCTTGCCCTCGGCCTCGGCCTTCTCCTCGGCGGTCAGCTCGTCCCACCAGCCGATCTGCTTGAGGATGTCCGCAGTGAATTGCGGATAGCCCCCCTGGATCTCGGCACCCTTCGAATAGGAACCGTCGGCGAGCAGGCTTTCGCCCTGGTATTCGGTACCGAAGGCGTTGCGGAAGTTGCCGCCCCCCTCCATCACGTGCTTGCTGGTGTCGTACAGCACATGCGTGCCCGGGTGCTTGAGCTCGGGCGTGCCGTAGCACGGCCACGGCAGACAGTAGGTCTCACCGTCGAGCGGTCCGCCCTTGGCTTTGAGCGTCACTACGTCGAAGTGGCCCTGGTTGGCCATGTGCTCCTTCAAACGCTCAGGACTCTGGCCGGTGTAACCGATCGACCATGCACCGCGGTTGATCTCGCGCAACACCGATTCCGGCGTCGGCATGTTGTTCACGACCTCGTAGTTCTTGAACATCTCGTCGGCGAAACCGAGCTTCTTCGCCAGCAGATAGGCGACCTCGGAGTCCGGCTTGTGCTCATAGAGCGGGTCGATCACCTTTTCGCGCCACTGGATCGAGCGGTTCGACGCGGTGACCGATCCGGCCTGTTCGAACTGGGTCGCGATCGGCAGCAGGTAGGTGTTCTCCTTGCGGTCGTGCAGCACGGCCGAGACGGTCGGGTACGGGTCGGCGATGACCAGCAGATCGAGCTTCTCGAAGGCGCGCTTCATTTCCGGCCCGCGTGTCTGCGAGTTCGGCGCGTGGCCCCAGAACATCACCGCACGGACGTTGTCGCTCTGCGCGATGTTGGCCTTGTCTTCCAGCACACCGTCGATCCAGCGCGACACCGTGATGCCGCCGGTGTTCATCTGCTTGACCTTGCCGCCCTTGCCGTCGTCGTACTCGACTTGGTCAAAACGGTTCTTCAGCCACTCATAGTCCACGCCCCACACACGCGACCAGTGCTTCCAGCCCACCTCGGACAGCGGGTAGTAGCCCGGCAGGTTGTCCGGGTTGGGGCCGACGTCGGTCGCGCCCTGCACGTTGTCGTGACCACGGAAGATGTTGGCACCGCCGCCCGACACGCCGATGTTGCCGAGCGCGAGTTGCAGGCAGTTGTAGGCACGCACGTAGTTGGAGCCGATGGTGTGCTGCGTGCCGCCCATGCACCAGATGAAGGTGCCGGGACGGTTCTCGGCCATGGTCCTGGCGACCTCCAGCAGCGCATC
>JBFHJY010000017.1:0-14535 GCA_041595655.1 Azoarcus sp. | reverse complement strand
TCTTCACATAGTCCGCGTGTCCTGGACAGTCAACGTGCGCATAGTGGCGGTTTTCTGTTATGCGAACCCTGCGCTTCCATCACGGCGTGGGAGACGTAGTTCTCCGACGCGATCAGTTCGATGTGGTCTTCCTGACGACGGTTTTCGGCCGAGACGGCCGCCCACAGTTCAGGATCGGTCAGGGCCAGGGTGTCTTTCGCAGAGAACATTCTGTGGCGCTCGCTCGCGTGGTGATGAGGCCTGGATTCTAGCATGCGGACCCTGTGCGCCCCCTTACGCAGCGGAGCTCCGGGGGCTGCCCGGACTTACAGTTTCCGGCCCGCCATGTACTGGTTATAGGTGCCTTCAGCAATCGGTTCCCACTGAAGCTGGTCGGAATGGAAGCGGGTGTAGTCCTCGTAGATCCGGCGCCAGTTGGCGTTGCTCTCATTGAGTTCGGCATAGACTTCGCGCGAAGCCTTGAAGGCGGCGTCCATCACGTCGCGTGGCATGCGCGAGAGCTTCGCGCCCTCCGCGACGAGTTGCTTGAGTGCAGTCGGGTTGCGCGCGTCGTAGCGTGCCTGCATCGATATGTGCGATTCGCTTGCCGCCAGCTGCACGATGGCCTTGTACTCCGGGGAGAGCGTGTTCCAGGCCTTGCCGTTGACGTACAGGCTCACCTGCGCGCCGCCCTCCCACCAGGCCGGGAAATAGTAGTACGGCGCGACGCGGTACAGGCCCAGGCGCAAGTCGTCGTAGGGGCCGACGAACTCGGTGGCGTCGATCGTGCCTTTCTCGAGCGCCGAATAGACTTCGCCGGCGGGGATGTTCTGCGAGATCAGTCCGAGTCGGGCCAGCACGCGTCCGCCGAAACCGCCGATACGCATGCGCAGGCCATCCAGGTCGGCGACCGAGCGGATCTCCTTGCGGTACCAGCCGCCCATCTGCGCACCGGTATTGCCCATCGGGAAATTGACGATGTCGTACTGCGCGTAGAACTCGCGCAGCAGTTTCAGCCCGTTGCCCTCATACATCCAGGCCGTATGCTGGCGCGAATTCATGCCGAACGGGATGGTGCAGTCGAAAGCGAAGGTCTCGTCCGTGCCGAAGAAGTAATACGGCGCGGTGTGGGCACATTCGACGGTGCCGTTGTGCACGGCGTCGACCACGCCGAATGCGGGCACCAGTTCGCCTGCGGCATGCAGCGTGATCTGGAAGCGTCCGCCGGTTGCCTCGGCGACGTTGCGGGCGAACAGTTCGGAGGGGCCGAAGAGGTTGTCGAGCGCCTTCGGAAAGCTCGATGCCAGGTGCCAGCGCACGTTCTGCTGCGCCATGACGACGGCGGGGGCAGCGCCTGCGGCGAGAATGCCGGCAAGGCCGGAAGCCTTCAGGAGCCGACGACGGTTGTTCATGCGAAACCTCCTCGATGCTTGTCGCAATGGGCCGCAAGCGTACCGCAAACGCGGAAGGCTGCGCTTCAGGTGCGCGGCAATTCGTCGCGTGTGTGCGCCAGATGGCTCTGGTCGGCCCAGTCGATCAGGCGCCAGCCCGACGGTTCGCGCACGATCCAGTTCAGCGCGGCATTCGGGATGATGAAATCGCGCGGCTGGGACAGGGCCTTGCCGGTGGCGAGGCGGTGGACGATGTCGAGCACGCCGCCGTGCGTGAAGATCAGCACTCTCCCGCCGGCGTGGGCGCTGGCGATGCGCTCCATGGCCGCCAGCACGCGCGCCGAGAAGTCGGCGAGGCTCTCACCACCCTGCGGGAAGGCGTAGTCGGGTTCGCGTGCCGTATGCCGCGCAAAGTCCTGCGGATAGCGCTGTTCGGCTTCCGCATAGGTCAGGCCCTGGAACAGGCCGTAGTTGCGCTCACGCAGCGCGCGATCGGGCGTCAAGGCAATGCCCAGATGCTCGGTGGCAGCGCGGGCGGTGGCGTGCGCACGCGCCAGGTCACTGCAGAACGCGGCGTCGAAGTGCTGCGTCTGCAGTGCTTGAGCGGTGGCCTGTGCCTGGGCCTCGCCTGCGGCGTTGAGCGGAATGTCGAGCTGGCCCTGGATGCGACGCTCGGCATTCCATGCAGTTTCACCGTGACGGATCAGGCACAGGACGGTCACAAGGCGCTGCGCCCCCAGCCGTCGTCGGCCGGAGCGGCGGGCGTGTCGCCCGGTGCTGCCGGCGTCTCCGGCGAGTCGCCCCAGCCGCCGCCCGAGTCACCCCAGCCGCCACCGCCACTGTCTCCCCAGCCACCATCCTGCGGTGCGATCTGGATGGTGTTCAGATCCACGTCGACCTTGGCGTCCAGATTGCCGGTGACCAGCTCGGGGAATGCCATCAGCAGTCCCAGCAGCGTGAGCTGGATGACCACGAAGGCGATCGAGCCGCGGTAGATGTCGGCGGTGCGCATGCCCTCAATGCGCTTCTTCGTGATGCGGTCGAGGTAGGACGTGACCGGCGACACGCTGCGCAGATAGAACAGCGCGAAACCGAAGGGTGGTGTCAGGAACGAGGTCTGCAGGTTGATCGCGATCATGATGCCGAACCAGATCAGGTCGATGCCGAGCTTGTCGGCGATCGGCGCCAGCAGCGGGATCAGGATGAAGGCGATCTCGAAGAAGTCGAGGAAGAAGCCGAGGAAGAAGATCACCAGGTTGACGAAGATCAGGAAGCCGATCTGCCCGCCCGGCAACTGATCGAACAGGTGCTCGACCCATTCCTTGCCGTCGGCCGCAGTGAAGGTGAAGCTGAACACCGTCGCGCCGATCAGGATGAACATCACGAACACCGACAGACGGGTGGTCGATTCGAGCGCGTCGCGCAGACGCGTCCAGCCCAGGCGGCCGCGCGCCCAGGCCATCAGCAGCGCGCCGATCGCACCCATGGCGCCGCCTTCGGTCGGCGTGGCCACCCCGATGAAGATGGTACCGAGCACCAGGAAGATCAGTGCCAGCGGCGGGATCAGCACGAACACCACGCGCTCGGCGATAAGCGACAGGAGGCCGAGTTTGAGCGCCTTGTTGAGCAGTGCCAGCACCAGGCCGAGCATGGTGGCCACAGACAGTGCGACGACCACGGTCTCGTCGGTGGCGGGATTGACCACGCTGCCCTGCACGGCGCTCAGGATGTTGCCGTAGAACATGCCGAAGACGATGCCGACGGCGCCCAGAATGGCCATCAGCACGCCCAGCGAACGCAGACCGGCCGAGCCGTCGGGTTCCTTGTACTTGAGCGCCTCGGGCGGCAGCGCCGGGGCCGATTTGGGCGAGAAGATCGACAGCGCGACCACGTACAGCACGTACATGCCGACCAGCATGAAGGCCGGCAGGAAGGCTCCCTTGTACATGTCGCCGACGCTGCGGCCGAGCTGGTCGGCCAGCACGATCAGCACGATGGACGGCGGCAGCGCCTGAGCCAGCGTGCCCGAGGCAGTGATCACGCCGGCTGCGAGCGAACGCGAATAGCCATAGCGCAGCATGATCGGCAGCGAGATCAGCCCCATCGAGATCACCGAGGCGGCGACCACGCCGGTGGTGGCCGCGAGCAGGGCGCCGACGAAGATCACCGCCAGCGCGAGCCCGCCGCGTACCGGCCCGAAAACCTGGCCGATGGTGTCGAGCAGGTCCTCGGCCATGCCGGAGCGTTCGAGCACCAGGCCCATCAATGTGAAGAAGGGGATCGCCAGCAGCGTCTCGTTCTGCATGATGCCGAACACGCGCAAAGGCAGTGCCTGGAACATGGTGCCCGGCATGAGTCCCAGCTCCATGCCGATGAAGCCGAAGAACAGGCCGCAGGCGGCCAGCGAGAAGGCCACCGGGAAGCCCGACAGCAGGAACAGCATGACTGCGCCGAACATGATCGGCGCGAGATTGGTGGCGAGGAATTCCATCAGCGGTGGCCTCCCTCGGCGGTCTCGGGTACTGCGGTAGGCGGCGCGTGGGCGTCGTCCTGCGCAAACGGGTCGGGCAGCTGACCGGCGATGAAGCCGACGCGCTTGATCAGTTCGGAGATGGCCTGCAGCGCCAGCAGCACGAAGCCGGCCGGCAGCGTGGCGTACACCGGCCAGCGGATCAGGCCGCCGGCGTTGGAGGACATTTCGCCCGTTTCATAGGCGCGCATCACCAGCGGCCAGGAGAAATCGATCATGAACCAGCACAGCGGCAGCAGGAAGATCAGGATGCCGCCGATGTCGATGAAGGCGCGTGTGCGGCTGGCAAGCTTGCTTGCGAGTACGTCGATGCGCACGTGGCCATTGTTAAGGAAGGTGGCTGCTGCGCCGAGCATGAAGGCGGCGGCGAACAGGTACCACTGGATCTCGAGCCAGGCGTTCGAGCCGATGCTGAAGGCCTTGCGTGCGATGGCGTTGCCGGCGCTGATCACGGCGGCCGCGAAGATGAGCCAGATCATCGCCTTGCCGATCAGGCGATTGGCGGCATCGATGGCGGCAGAAACCTTGAGCAGAAATCCCATCGGGACTCCCTGATGCGGGCTGGAAGGCCCGAATGGTGGAAGAAACGCGAAACGAAAAAAAGCCGCCCGCGCTGGTGAGCGCGGGCGGCCGGGTGAGGCTTACAGCTTCTGGGCGGCCATGTACTGGTTGTAGCTGCCCTCGGCCACGCCTTCCCACTGGAAGGCGTCGCGCATGAAGGACTCGTAGTCGGCGTAGATCTTGCGCCACTTCGGGTTCTTCTCGTTGAGCTCGGCGTACACCTCGTTGCGGGCCTTGAAGGCCGCGTCCATGACGTCCTTGGGCAGACGGTTGAGTTTGGCGCCTTCGGCGATCAGCTGCTTGAGCGAGGTCGGGTTGAGCGCGTCGTAGCGGGCCTGCACGCGCACGTGAGCGTCGCTGGCAGCCTGACGGACGATAGCCTTGTACTCCGGCGACAGGGCGGCAAAGGCCTTGTCATTGACGAACAGCGTGAACTGCGTGCTGCCTTCCCACCAGGCCGGGAAGTAGTAGTACGGCGCGACCTTGTGCAGGCCCAGGCGCAGATCGTCGTAGGGGCCGATCCATTCGGCCGCGTCGATGGTGCCTTTTTCCAGGGTCTGGTAGATCTCGCCGGCCGGGATGTTCTGCGGCAGGGCGCCGAGCTTGGCCAGCACGCGGCCGCCGAAGCCACCGATGCGCATCTTCAGGCCGTCGAAGTCGGCGACCGACTTGATTTCCTTGCGGTACCAGCCGCCCATCTGCGCGCCGGAGTTGCCCATCGGGAAGTTCACGATGTTGTACTCAGCGTAGAACTCACGGAACAGCTTGAGGCCGTTGCCTTCGTACATCCACGCGGTCTGCTGGCGCGAGTTCATGCCGAACGGAATGGAGCAGTCGAGCGCGAAGGTCTCGTCCTTGCCGAAGAAGTAGTACGGCGCGGTGTGCGCGCACTCGATGGTGCCGGACTGGGTGGCGTCGAGCACACCGAAAGCCGGGACCAGCTCACCGGCCGCGTGCACCGAGACCTCGAACTTGCCGCCGGTGGCTTCGGAGACATTCTTGGCGAAGGCTTCGGCGCCGCCGTACAGGGTGGCAAGCGACTTCGGGAAGCTCGAGGCGAGGCGCCAGCGAATGTTCTGCTGGGCACTGACGATGGCCGGCGCAGAGGCGCTGGCGAGGACGCCGGCGATGCCGGCATGCTTCAGAAACTTGCGACGTTCCACGGTTACTCCTTCCCTGTTCAGGGGGTGAATGGTGCGCTGAATTATATGGAGCGGCCTGATGCCGCAAACCTCGGATAACCCGTATGCGCCGCCCTGCGGCCGACAAGCCTCTCCGGAATGTTCAGCTGCCGGCGATCTTCATGCGCTCGATCAGCACCGATCCGCAGTGCTTGGCGCTGCGCGGCAGTGCGTCATTGCCGACGGCCACGATGTTGCGGAACATCTCGCGCAGGTTGCCGGCGATGGTCACTTCCTCGACTGCATGCTGGATCTGGCCGTTTTCCACCCAGTAACCGGCTGCGCCGCGCGAATAGTCGCCGGTGACGTAATTGACGCCCTGGCCGAGCAGTTCGGTGACCAGCAGGCCTCGGCCCATGCGACGCAGCAGGGCGTCGAAGTCCTCGTCGCCGCCGGTCATGACCAGGTGATGCGAGCCGCCGGCGTTGCCGGTGCTGTGCATGCCGAGCTTGCGGGCCGTGTAGCTCGACAGGAAATAGCCTTGCAGCATCCCGTCGGCGACCACGTCGCGGGTGTGCGTGGCGACGCCTTCCGAGTCGAACGGCGCAGAACCGAACACCTTGCGCTCGTGCGGGCGTTCGCTGATCGATACGACCGGCGAGAACACCTGCTGGCCGAGCGAGTCGAGCAGGAAACTGGATTTGCGATACAGCGCGCCGCCGCTCACGGCATGCGTGAAGTTGCCGAGCAGGGTCAGCGCCACCGGTGCCTCGAACAGTACCGGTACCTCGCAGGTGGCAATCTTGCGCGCACCCAGGCGCTGGAGCGCCCGCTCGCCGGCGCGGCGGCCGATGGCCTCGACGCTGTCGAGATCGGCCGCGTCGCGTCGCGAGTCGTACCAGAACTCCCGCTGCATGGCATCGCCTTCACCGGCAATCACCGAGCAGGACACGCTATGACGAGAACTGGCGTATCCGCCGAGGAAGCCGAGGCTGTTGGCGAGCACGAAATGGGCCTGCTGCGTCGATACGCTGGCGCCCTCGGAGTTGCTGATCTGCGGGCCGGCGTCATACGCGGCCTGTTCGCAGCGGCGGGCCAGCTCGATGCTCTGAGCGACCTCGATGGGCCATGGATGGAACAGGTCCAGATCAGGCCAGTCGCGCGCCAGCAGGGCGGCTTCGGGCAGGCCTGCAGCGGGGTCGGGCGCGGTGTAGCGGGCAATCGACAATGCAGCCTCCACCGTCGAGGCCAGCGCTGCCTCGCCGAAGTCAGAGGTGCTTGCATGGCCACGACTCTGGCCGACGTACACGGTGATGCCGACACCCTTGTCGCGGTTGTACTCGATGGTGTCGACTTCACTCTTGCGCACGCTGGAGGTGTGACCGATGCCTTCGGAGACCTCGGTCTCGCAGGCGTCGGCGCCACGGGCACGGGCCAGATCGACGACGCGGGTGGCGATTTCGCGCAGGCGGTCGTGGGAGAAGGAGAAGCCGGAATCGGACATGGGCGGGGGTTGCTTGCGGTGAAAGGCTATAATCTTACCCCTTTCCAGCCTTCGACCCGCCCGATGAGCAATGCCTGGCATGACCATGACGACGCGGCCGACGACCCTTTCGACGGCCGTCCCAGCAAGAGCGAGCGCAAACGCGAGATGCATGCCTTGCAGGAGATCGGGGCCGAACTGGTCGAGCTTCCGGCCGACCGGCTCAAGCGCCTTGAGCTGCCCGAGGACCTGCGTGCGGCGGTGATGGACGCGCGCCGCATCACCAAACATGAAGCGCGTCGGCGCCAGATGCAGTACATCGGCAAGCTGATGCGCAGCGTCGAGGTTGAGCCGATCCGTGCGGCGCTGGATGCCTTCAAGAACGTGTCCAAGGAAGAGATCGCGCGGCATCACCGGCTCGAGCGCCTGCGCGACGAATTCCTGGCCGACGAGAAGGTGGCCGGCCGCATCGTCGAGCTGTGGCCGCAGGCCGACCTGCAGCATCTGCGTACGCAGCGCCGCAATGCGCTCAAGGAGCGCGAACAGAACAAGCCGCCGCGCGCCTACCGCGAGATCTTCCGCATCCTGCGCGAGCTCGATGGTGCGCCGGCGCGCGATGACGAAGAACCCGACGAGACGGAGATTGCATGAGCGAACACATCACCATTGGCCTGGTTTCGATCAGCGACCGGGCTTCCGAAGGGACGTACGAGGATCAGGGCATTCCGGCACTGCGCGACTGGCTGGGTGGTGCGCTGACCTCGCCGTGGAGCGCGGAGACGCGCCTCATTCCGGACGAGCGCCCGATCATCGAGGCGACGCTGAAGGAACTGGCCGATACCCACAACTGCTCGCTGATCCTGACCACCGGCGGCACCGGCCCGGCGGCGCGTGACGTCACGCCCGAAGCCACGCTGGCGGTGGGCGACAAGGAAATGCCGGGTTTCGGCGAGGAAATGCGCCGTATCAGCCTCAACTTCGTGCCGACCGCGATCCTGTCGCGTCAGGTGGCGGTGGTGCGTGGCACCTGTCTGATCGTGAACCTGCCGGGCCAGCCGCGCGCCATCCGCGAGACGCTCGAGGGCTTGCGCGACGCTGACGGCAAGGTCGTGCATGTCGGCATCTTCGCCGCCATTCCGTACTGCATCGACCTGATCGGCGGGCCGTATGTCGAGGCTGACGACGCTGTCATCAAGGTCTTCCGCCCGAAGCACGCCCTGCGTCCGAAAAGCGCTTGATGCGCTGCGGAAAACCGCGTTCGCGCCCAGGCCCGGACGCAAGGTAGAATCAACTTTTAAAGAGATTGTGTTGGTGCACAAGATGTCCGCAACGGCAAAGAACCAGATCGACGATACGCGCATTCAGGAGATCAAGGAGCTGGCTCCGCCGGCACACATCCTGCGCGAGTTCCCGGCCACCGAAACGGCGGCGCGTACAGCCTACGAGACACGCCAGGGCATTCACCGCATCCTGCACGGCGCGGACGATCGTCTGCTGGTGGTGGTCGGCCCGTGCTCGATTCACGACACCGAGGCTGCGCTCGACTATGCACGCCGCCTAAAGGCCGAGGCCGACCGCCTGAGCGACGACCTGCTGATCGTGATGCGCGTGTATTTCGAGAAGCCGCGTACGACCGTGGGCTGGAAGGGGCTGATCAACGACCCCTTCCTCGACAACAGTTTCCGCATCAACGACGGTCTGCGCATCGCGCGCAAGCTGTTGTCGGAAATCAACGACATGGGGTTGCCGGCCGGTACCGAGTTCCTCGACATGATCACGCCGCAGTACGTTGCCGACCTGATCTCGTGGGGAGCCATCGGTGCGCGCACGACCGAGAGCCAGGTGCACCGCGAGCTGGCCTCGGGCCTGTCGTGCCCGGTCGGTTTCAAGAACGGCACCGACGGCAATGTCCGCATCGCGGTCGACGCGATCAAGGCTGCGCAGTCCCCGCATCATTTCCTGTCCGTGACCAAGGCCGGTCATTCGGCCATCGTGTCCACCAAGGGCAATGAGGACTGCCACGTCATCCTGCGCGGTGGCAGCAGTGGTCCGAACTACGATGCCGGCAGCGTGGATGTCGCCTGCAAGGCGCTGGCGGCTTCAGGCGTTCCGGCCAAGGTCATGGTCGATTGTTCGCATGCCAACAGCCGCAAGCAGCATGCACTGCAGATCGAGGTTGCTGCCGACGTGGCCGGACAGCTGGCCGCTGGCGAGGATCGCATCATCGGACTGATGATCGAATCGCATCTGAAGGAAGGGCGTCAGGATCTGGTGCCGGAGCAGACGCTGGAATACGGCAAGAGCATCACCGACGCCTGCATCGGCTGGGATGACACCGTGCCGGTGCTCGAAACGTTGGCCGAAGGGGTGCGCAAACGTCGCGTGCGCCGTGCTTCCGATCTCGAATGATCGCCATCTGACGGCGCGGTGAAGACAAAAAAGCCCGACCTTGAGGTCGGGCTTTTTCGTGCTTGCTGGCGGGGCATTTGCCCCGCAGCCGCTTACGGCTTCTGACTGTCGTTCAGGGTCAGGCCCTTTTCTTCCCAGAACTTGGCGGCACCGGCATGAACCGGGGTCACGACGCCGAGCAGGGCGTTTTCGACGGTCATGGACTTCGCGGCCTTGGACACCGAGTGCATGAACTTCAGGCCTTCCTCGGAATAGATCTCCGACGTGTACTTGTACATGTCATCGGGCTTCACGTGACGGCCAGCCACCCACAGCGCCGAGTCGGAGATGGAATGCACGTCATAGTCGACACCGGGATAGGTGCCGGCCGGGATCGTGACCTTGGCGTAGTACGGGTGGTCGGTACCCAGCGTGCCTTTCTGAGCGGCGTCCCACACCTGCAGCAGGCGCACCTTGTTGCTGGTGGCGGCCTGGATCACCGAGGCGTTCGGGAAGCCGGCGAAGACCCACAGTGCGTCGATCTGCTTGTCGCCGAGGGCGGAGGCGCCCTGCGAATAGCCGATGAACGAGGGTTTCATCTTGTCCCACAGGCCGACGCTCTCGAAGAAGCGCTGGGCGGAGGCGGCGGCACCGGAGCCGGCGGGTCCGACCGCGACCTGCTTGCCTTCGAGTTGCGAGACCTCGGTGATGCCGGAGTCCTCGCGCACGATGAGGTGACCCGGAGCACCGTAAAGGTGGGCGACCACGTGCACGTTGCGGTACTTGTTGGTGTCGTTGGTCAGACGGCCGTTCATGCCGAGGAACAGGTCACCGGAATAGACGATGCCGAAATCGGCGTCGCGCGAATTGACGCGACGCAGGTTCTCGACCGAGCCGGCCGACACCATGTTCGACACCTGGGTTTCGGGCAGGACCCGCGACAGATGCGTGGCAACGCCGTTCGAGAAGTACTGGAAGGTACCGCCGTCCGGACCGCCCGAGAAGCCGAGGCGGGCGGTCTGGGCGTCGGCTGCCGGCGAGGCCGTCAGCGTTGCTGCTGCGACCGCTGCAACGGCGAAGCTGCCGAGCGTGGTCGGAAGTTTGAAGAATCTGCTCATCATGTCGATGGTCTCCTCTGGGTTGGTGTAGCGAAGGGTGAAAACGCACAGGCCCGGGTTCAGGCCTGTGCTGACTGCTCAGGCAGGCCGTCGCGCTGCATCCACCATACGAGCGCAACGAGCGCAACGCCCGCGGCATCGGTGATGAAGCCCGGCCAGTACAGCAGGACGGTGGCCACACACAGCACGATCCATTCATGGATGCGTGTGTTGCGGCGCAGGAAGCCCATCGCGAGTGCGCCAAAGGCAATGGTGCCGAGCGTGGCCGAGAAGAAGGCGGAGAAGATCTGGAAGGCCGATCCCTCGAGCAGGATGCCCGGCACATAGGCGAACAGCAACGGGGTCACGTAAAGCATCTTGGCGAACTTGAAGGACGTCCATCCGGTCTTCCACGGATCGGAGCCGGCAATCGCCGCCCCGGCGTAGGCTGCCACGCAGACCGGCGGCGTGATGTTGGAGTCCTGTGACAGCCAGTACACGATCATGTGCGCGGCGATCGCGGATACGCCGTACTCACCCAGGGCCGGCACTGCCAGCACGGCGATGATCAGGTAGGCGGCGGTGACCGGCACACCCATGCCCAGCACCAGCGAGGCGATGGCGATCAGGATGATGGCAAGCAACAGGCTGTTGCCGGCCATCTGGATGATCAGGTCGGAGAATTTCAGGCCCATGCCGGTGAGCGAAATCACGCCGACGATGATGCCGATGACGCCGACCGTGGAGCCGATCACCAGGGTGTTGCGCGCGCCGATCAGGATGGCCTCCCAGATCTCCTTCGGGCCCATGCGGGTTTCCTTGCTGACCCAGCTCACCGCGATGCACGACAGCGTGGCCCAGAACGCGGCGTTGCCGGGCGAGCGGCCCATCATCATCAGCGCCGTGATGATCACCAGCGGCAGCGAGAAGTACCAGCCCTTGCGCAGCACCTCTCGCCAGTCGGGTACGTCGTCCATGCCATGCAGGCCGTTGCGCTTGGCGTCGAAGTGCACCATGCAGAACACGCCGACGAAATACAGCACGGCCGGTCCCAGTGCATACAGCATGATCTGGGTGTAGGGCAGCCCCGTCAGTTCTGCCATCAGGAAGCCGCCTGCGCCCATGATCGGGGGCAGGAATGCCCCGCCGATGGAGGCTGCGGGTTCGATCGCGCCGGCGACGTGCGGCTGGAAGCCGGCGCGCTTCATCATCGGAATCGTGAAGGCGCCGGAAGCGACGGTGTTGGCGATGGCACTGCCGGAGACCGAGCCGAACAGCGCCGAGGACATCACGGCAACCTTGGCGGGACCTCCGGTGGAGCGCCCGGCGACGGCCAGCGGGAGGTCGATGAAAAACTTTCCGGCGCCGGATTTCTGCAGGAAGGCGCCGAAGAAGATGAACAGGATGACGTAGGTTGCCAGGACGCCGGCCATCACGCCGAATACGCCGTTGGTGGTGATGAAGAGCGAGATGGCGAGACGGTCGAACGTGAAGCCGCGGTGTGCGAAGAGCTCCGGCAGGTAGGGGCCGAACAGGCCAAAGGCCAGCGCACCGATGCCGACCAGCGTGATCGACCAGCCGAGTACGCGGCGGCACACCTCGAGCGACAGCAGTACGCCAATCACGCCAATCAGCTTGTCGAGCTGGTTCTCGGCGCCGGCGCGGTAGTTCAGCGCCTCGAACTGGCTGATCCAGTAAACGATCGATACCACGACGGCCGCCACCATGATCAGGTCGCTGGCCGTCGGCATCTGGTGGAAACGCCGCTCCAGCCACTGGTCCAGCGGCAGCAGTACGGCAATGAAGGGCAGGGCGATGACCAGCGGTGCCCACAGCAAGCCGAAGTCCTGCTCCCAGGCCTTGGCCAGGCCGTCGTACTCCCAGGTTTCACGGAAATAGGTCAGCTGATCCCACAGCGCGAACGGTGAGTCGAACACCAGATAGCTCGATGCCAGTATCGACAGCAATGCACCGCTGAACACGGACATCGTGGCCAGCGCGCTGCGGCTGCCCGCGGGGTAGAGCAGGAACACCAGCATGAAGGTGATGAGCACGTACACGCCGAGGTGATACTCGGTCGGCAGTGCCTGGAAGCCGGCGCCGTAGAAGTAGATCAGCACCAAGGCCGCGCCGAGCAGGGAGACGAGCCACTGCCACAGTCCCGGCGGATGGCGTTCGGCCTTGGCCTCCTTCTCCATCAACTCCTTGATCTGCTTGCGCTGTTGCTCGTCAAGCGCGTCGAGCGACTGGTCGTCGTTCGCCATGAATTCTCCGGGGGGTCAGATTGCGCAGCGCGCGCGGCTGCGCGTGGGATGCCGCGAGAATAAGACGGTAGCCCCGAAGCGGATATTGTGGATTGTTCGGACTGCAGTTGGCAGGTTCAGGCGTTGCGGCCCTTCTGCCACAGCACGTCGCCGCTGCCGCCGGCGCGATTGAGCACCCGCGCGAGTACGAACAGCAGATCGGACAGGCGGTTCAGGTACTGGCGCGGAGCTTCGCGGACCGGCTCTTCTGCGCACTCGCCCAGGGCCACCACCACGCGTTCGGCGCGACGGCAGACGGTGCGGGCCAGATGGGTCAGGGCCGCTGCACGGGTGCCGCCGGGCAGGATGAAGTCCTTCAGCGGTTCGAGGGGCTCATTTAAGCGGTCGAGCGCTTGCTCCAGCCGCTCGACGTGATGGGCGGTGATCAGGCTCATCTCCGGAATGCACAGCTCGCCGCCGAGGTCGAACAGATCGTGCTGCACGCCGGTCAGCAGTTCGCGCACGTCTTCCGGAAGCGACTCGCACAGCAGCAGCCCAAGCGCGGCGTTGAGCTCGTCGACGTCGCCCATGGCATGCACGCGCTGGTTGTTCTTCGAGACGCGCTGGCCGTTGCCGAGGCCGGTCGTGCCGGCATCGCCGGTGCGGGTGTAGATCTTGCTGAGGCGATTGCCCATCAGTGCTTCTCCGGATACGCGTTGCGCGGGACGTTCAGTGCTGGGCCGGGCCGGGGGTCTGCGCCAGCGTGCCGCCGCGAAAGTCGAGGGTGATGATGGTACCCGATCCTGCCGTGCTCTCAGCCGTGATGCGCCAGCCCAGCCGTTCGCAGATCAGGCGCACGATGAAGAGACCGAGTCCGTCTTCCGGTACCGTCTCCACGCCGGATGGATCGCTCAGACGAGTGCGCGCGTGCGTCGGCAGGCCCTCGCCTTCGTCACGAATGTCCAGCCCCTCGGCCGAGATGCGCACTTCGACGTCTTTGCGGGTGTGACGCACTGCATTCTGGATGAGGTTGCGCAGCAGCATGCGCACCAGCGCCGGGTCGGCAAGGACGCGCACCGGCTCGGCCGGCGCGTTGCACAGGATGCGGGGTCCGGCATCGGGCGTGCAGGCCTCGATGTCGGCCACCACTTCGGCCACGCAGCGCGCCAGATCGACCTGGGCGGATTTGTCCTGACCATCATGACGACGCGCGAGCTTGAGCAGCGCATCGACATCGCTGCGCATCTCGTCCGTGGCACTGCGGATGCGCGCCAGGGTGCGGCGATCGGCGTCTCCCAGCGAAGCGCGCTGTTCGAGTACGTCGAGTGCGCCGGCGATGACCGCCACCGGTGTGCGGAGCTCGTGACTGGCCAGGCTGACCAGGGATTTCTCGCGGCGCACGTACTCGTCCAGAGCACCCAGCAACTCGTTGAGCGTGCGCGCGATCTCGGCGAGCTCCCGGTCGTCGTAGGCAGATTCGATGCGGTTGATGCGTGAGCCGGGCTCGATGCGACGGATGTCGCGGGTGAGTGTTTCGAGGGGGCGTACGACACGTTGCGTGCCGTGACGGGCCAGCAGCAGTCCGAACAGCAGCATGCCGGCGCACAGCAGGGCGATGGCGATCTGCATGAAATCCTCGCGATCCTCGAGGATGGAGATGTCCTGCGCGAGGTACAGCACGCCCGGCGGGTCGGTCGTGCGTTCGATCGATATCAGCCAGCTCACGCCACCATCACTGACCT
>JBFHJY010000016.1:0-14583 GCA_041595655.1 Azoarcus sp. | reverse complement strand
GGCAACCTGGTCACCGCTCCTGCATGGCCCGCGCATCCCGCGTGGCTGTCGCAGTTCCTTGCCCTGCTCGGCACCCGCATCACCCACTGAGCATGGTCCGCACCGGCCGGGTGTCGCAAGACACCGGGCTGGCGCCTACAATGCCATGGAGAACACTGCCCGGCGGACCAGCCCATGTGCCAGATCTTCACCCACGCAGAACCCGATCTCTACGCCTGCCGCGCCCGCTCAATCAGGCTGCGCGGCGTCGCCACGAGCATCCGTCTGGAGAACATCTTCTGGCAGGTGCTGGAAGAAATCGGCCAGCGCGACGGGCTCACTGTGCCGCAACTGGTCACCCGCCTGCACGACGAACTCACCGCCGCCGGCAAACTTCAGGACCGCAGCAACTTCACCTCCTTCCTGCGCGTGAGCTGCACCCGTTACCTGGAGCTCGAAGTCACCGGCCTGATTCCCGCCGACCGCGCGGTTGCCATCGGCTCGCTCGACGCGAGCAAGGTGCTCGCCGGTGAACAACGCCCCCCGCTGCCACACGCCCGGGTACGCAGCGTCGCCTGATCCCGACCGCGCCCGGCACCGCTGCCCGGATCACATGCCCTGATAGATCGGCCCCTCTCCGCCCTGCGGCACCACCCAGTTGATGTTCTGAGTCGGGTCCTTGATGTCGCAGGTTTTGCAATGCACGCAATTCTGGGCATTGATCTGGAGCCGGGGTGAGCTGCCCTCGGCTTCACGCACGATTTCATACACCCCCGCAGGGCAGTAGCGCTGCTCGGGAGCATCGTAGGTGGCGAGATTGATCGCGATCGGGACCGTGCCATCCTTCAGTTGCAGGTGGCACGGCTGCGACTCCTCATGGTTGGTGTTGGACAGAAACACCGACGACAGACGATCGAACGAAAGCTTTCCGTCCGGCTTTGGATAGTCGATCGGCCGACATTCCGCAGCAGGCCTGAGCGCGGTGTGATCTGCGGAGTTGCGCAGTGTCCACGGCACCTTACCCTTGAACAGCATCTGCTCGGCGCCAAACAGCAGGGAGCCCAGACACAGGCCCTTCTTCATGTAGGGCTTGAAATTGCGCGTCTTGTGCAACTCCTCGTGCAACCAGCTCTGACGAAACGCCTGCGGGTAGGCGGCAAGGTCGTCATCGGCGCGCTCGTCGGTAAGCGCCCCGAACGCAGCGTCTGCGGCCAGCATGCCACTCTTGATGGCAGCGTGACTGCCCTTGATGCGCGCTGCGTTCAGAAAACCGGCGTCGTCGCCGATCAGGGCCCCGCCCGCGAAAGTCAGTTTTGGAAGACTCTGCAGCCCGCCCGCAGCAATCGCGCGCGCACCGTAGGACAGCCGTTTTCCGCCCTCAAGGAAACGGCGAATCTCGGGATGGGTCTTGTAGCGCTGGAACTCTTCAAAAGGTGCCAGGTAGGGATTCGTATAGCCCAGCCCCACGACGTAGCCAACTGCAACCAGGTTGTCCTCAAGATGATAGACGAAGCCTCCGCCGTAAGTCGCATTGTCCATCGGCCAGCCCGCCGTATGCACCACCAGACCCGGCTGGTGCTGGCCCGCGGGCACCTCCCACAACTCCTTGATCCCGATACCGTAGGTCTGGGGATCGGCTTCCCGGCGAAGGTCGAAGTGCGCCTCCAGCTGCTTGCCGAGGTGTCCGCGGCAACCTTCTGCAAACAGGGTGTAGCGGGCGTGCAACTCCATTCCAGGCTGATAGTTTGGCCCTTGTTCGCCTTCACGCGTCAGCCCCATGTCTCCGGTCGCAACCCCCTTGACCCGCCCCTGCTCGTCGAACAGCAGTTCGGCACCGGCAAACCCGGGATAGACCTCAACACCCAGCGCCTCCGCCTGCTCACCAAGCCATTTGACAACATTCCCCAGGCGCACGATGTAGTTGCCGTGGTTTACGAAGCAGTCGGGCAGCAAGGCGTTTGGCATCGCACGTGCACCACTCTCGGACAGAAAGAGCACGCGATCCTCGGTGACTTCGGTCTTGAGCGGAGCACCCTGCTCTTTCCAGTCCGGAATCAGTTCGGTCAGCGCCCTGGTGTCCATTACCGCACCCGAGAGCGTATGCGCACCGATTTCGGCCGCCTTCTCGATGAGGCAAACCGAGAGATCGCGCGACTTGGCGACGGCCAGTTGCTTGAGCCGGATCGCTGCGGCCAGACCGGCGGGACCGCCACCGACGATCAGTACATCGAACTCCATTGATTCACGTTGCATAACGATATTCCTCTGCTTTTTTTCTGCCGTCGGGCGCGCGCAGGCGCGCGTACGCCTCGGGCCAAGCCCAACACGATGGGGGTTCAGTTCAGGGAAACTGCCGGGGGCGTAGCATGGCACGCCACCCATCCCCGGCAGCCGGACGATCAGCGCCCGAGGCGGGCCTCGAGGAGTCGTACCATCTCGACCAGACGCGGCCTGACCTCATTCAGGAGGAACTCGGGCGCGAGCTTGAAGGACGGACCACCGCAGTTAATCGACATCGGTGGCAGCCCTTCACCGGGGCTGAATGCCATGGCAATCGCATTCACGTCCCGTTGCCAGTCCCCGAAAGAGGTGCAGCAACCGATATCGCGAAATTCGGCCAGGCCCTTGTCCACGCCTTCGCGAATCCGCGGCCAGGCAAGTTCGTCGAGCTCACGAACGCTTTCCAGAACCTCGCGCCGTTCGGATTCGGAACACATCGCCAGGTAGGCGCGTCCCATCGCAGTGGTCGCGATCGGAATACGCGACCCGACATCGAGGCTCAAGGTCAGGGCGGAGTGGCTCCGGCAGTTCTCCACATAGATCATGCTCAGCTTGTCGCGTACGCCGAGGGAGACCATGGTCTTGGAAAAATCCGCCAGTTCCTGCATCAAGGGGCGCGCGATCTGGCGCACATCGAGCTTGGATAGCATGGCGCTACCGAGCGCGAGGGTCGCCGTACCAAGACGATATTTGCCGGCACTCGGGACGTAGTGAAGGTAACCGAGCTTCGTCAGCGTGTAGGTCAGCCGCGTTGCGGTGGAGCGCGGCAATCCGCAGGCCTCCGCAATTTCGTTATTGCCCATCAGGCGCTCGCCTGACCGGAAACTGGACAGGACCTCCAGCCCGCGCGCGAGCGCCGTCACAAAATGGCGATCCTCCTTGGCGTTACTCTTGCGTTCGCCTTCATCGACCATCATGTCGTCCTTTGTCTCCAGCGTCATGAAACCTCCTCTCCTCCGTCCCCGGTTCGTGATTTTATGTCGTCGCGTCGGTTTGCGGCGAAGGGACTTCACGCGCAGCAAAGAATCCTGCGAACGCGGCCTGTGCTTCGGCGCTGTGCAGGCGTGCGGAGAAGATGACGAACTCCTCGGCGAGGGTGTCGCTCAGGTCGCTCCGCTCCCGGCCGTGCAGCATGGCCTTGGTCAGGCGCACCGCTTCGGCAGGCAATCCAGCCAGTTCCTGTGCGACCTTTTCTGCCTCTGCAAGCGCAGTGCCGGCGGCCACAGCCCCGGTCAGCAATCCCGCATCGAGCGCTTCGACAGTATCGAATGCCCGCCCGCGCAGCAGCCAGTCCCTCGCCTTGCGCACGCCAACGAGCTTTGGCAACAGCAGGCTGGAGCCGCCCTCCGGCGTCAGCCCCAAGGGGACGAAGGGCATCCTGAAGCGCGCCGTGTCGCCGGCATAGACGAAATCGCAGTGCAGCAGCAGCGTCACCCCGATACCGACCGCCGAGCCTTCCACCGCGGCGATGAGCGGTTTGCCGAACGCTGCAAGCTGACGCAGAAAGGCCGCAGCCGGGCGGTCCTCGCCCTCACGTGGCTGCTGAAAATCCTTGAGGTCGTTCCCGGCAGTGAAATGCCCCCCTGCTCCGGTCAGCACCACCGCAGCGATCTCGGCATCGGCATCCGCGGCGGCCAGCGCTGCCGTCAGCCCACGATAGGTCGCGCCATCGAGCGCATTGCGCACCTCGGGCCGGTTAATGGTGAGGCGCAGTACGCCACCGGTGCGCGTTTCCAGAACCCTTGTCATACGTTCCACTCCTGAGCCAATACACTGCTGCGTGCCTGATGAAACTCCTGCTTCAGCTGTGCCACGATTTCCCGCGTGGGCTGAATCCGGTCGATGCTCCCCACCCCTTGCCCGGCACCCCACACGTCCTTCCAGGGCTTGACCCGATTACTGCGAAAATTCATGAAGGTCTTGTCTGCGTGGGGAAGGTCGTCTGGATCAAGCCCGGAGGCAACGATGCTGGGCTTGAGATAATTGCCATGCACCCCGGTGAAATACGGGGTGTAGACGATGTCGGCGGCACTGCTGTCGACCAGCATCCGCTTGTACTCGTCGACCGCATTCGCCTCTTCGCTGGCGATGAAGCGGGTGCCGATATACGCGAAATCCGCCCCCATCGAACGCGCAGCAAGTATGGCGCCGCCGTTTGCGATCGCCCCGGAGAGCGCGATCGGACCATCGAAGAAGCGCCGCACCTCACGCACCAGCGCAAACGGGCTCAGCGTACCGGCATGGCCACCCGCGCCGGCACAGACCAGAATCAAACCATCGACGCCGGCTTCGACCGCTTTCTCTGCGTGGCGCACGCTCGTGACGTCGTGAAACACCTTGCCACCGTATGAATGTGCCGCAGAAACCACATCGCCCGGCGCGCGCAGGCTGGTGATGATCAGCGGTACCCGATGACGCACGCAGCTCTCCATGTCGGCATCGAGTCGTTCGTTCGACTGATGCACGATCTGGTTCACCGCGAAGGGTGCGACCCGGGCACCCGGGTTGTCCCGGCGGAAGCCTTCGAGCCCGCTGCCGATCTCGTCCAGCCACTCGTCAAGCTGCGACTGGGGACGCGCATTCAGGGCAGGAAAGGAGCCGATCACGCCACTGGTGCACTGGGCAATGACCAGCGCCGGGTTGGAGATGATGAACATCGGCGAGCAGATCACCGGAAGGCTCATCTGATCGTATAGACCAGCAACAACGGGGTGAGTCATTCAAAAAGTCTCCAGAACATGTTCCTAAACGGGCGCATCCACCCGCCTGATTCGACAGGCCGGAATCGCACCAAGAACGAAGAGCCCGGCCACCATCGCAAAGCCGAGGGTGAAGCCCCACGCGATGTCATAACGGGCCGAGGAAAACTCCAGCCACGCCGCGAGCAGGACGATGCCAAGCGCACCACCCAACTGGCGACTGAAATTCATTGCAGCGGTGACCGCATTCAGGTCATCGGGGTCAGCCAGTCGCATCACGCCACCGTTGAGCGACGGAATCAGCAGCCCGAGCCCGGTCCGCCCCAGCACCACCCATGTCGCCACCCAGATCAAGGCGGTGGAGCTGCCCGAAAGGGCAAGCGCACCGCTGCCGCCGGCAAAGCACAGTAAGCCGGCCACCACCACCTTGCGTACCTCGATGCGGTCGGCAAGTGTTCCGCCCAGCGGCAGGATTGCAGCGAGCGCAGCTCCGCCCGGCAATAAAAGCAGCCCTGCGGCAAACGCCGACGCATTGAGCTGATGCTGAGCGAACAGCGGAATCAGATAGGTCGAGCCGTACAGGCCCGCGCCATACACCAGCGCCACACCCAGGCCAGCGCCAACCCCCGGCGCTGAGAACAGCCGCGGATTGAGCAGGGGATCGGCCAGGCGCCGCTGACGCAGCACGAAGCAGACACCGGCGACGAGCCCTGCCAGCAGAAGCGGCAACGCCGACTCGCTCCCGAAGGTGGGCACGCTGGTGAGCACCGCCACCAGCGCGAAAGAAATCAGCGCAAGACTGGGCAGATCGGGCAAGCGGACGCTCGCCTCCTCTCCACGGCCTTCGTAAAGATAACGGCGACAGCCGTACCACGCCGCCGCACTCGGCGGCACCGCGACGAGGAAGACCCCGCTCCAGCCCAGAGAATCCACCAGCAGACCGCCGACGACCGGTCCGATTGCCGGCGCCAGCACGATGCCCAGGCCATACACCGCCATTGCCCGGCCGTGTGCATTGGGCGGAAACAGCGGCAGCAAGCCCACCATCGCAATCGGCTGAATCAGACCGGCGGCAGCGCCCTGAAGTATCCGGCACACAACCAGAATGGAAAAATGCAGATGACCCACCAGTGCGGCCATCAGCGAGGCCAGCAACAGGCAGCCCACCGCCACGCCGTAAGCACGGCGCAAACCGAAGCGCCGGATGGTCCACGGTGCCATCAGCATCGTGACCGTCGTGGCCGCAAGAAAGGCGGTCGCAAGCACCTGCGCAGTCGCATAGCCGATGCCGAATTCGCGCTGAATGGCGGGCAGCGCAACGTTCACCACCGTCCCTTCCATCACCGCGACGAAGGTGCCGAGCAACAAGGTGGCGATCGCGCGCCAGCGGAAGCTCGTGCCCTCCGCGGCAATGCGTGCGTCCACCTCGGCCCGCCATATCACTAATGCTCCAGCGAAAAATAGAGATCGTGAAGATCACTCTGGCTGACGTCGCTCGCAGGCTGATCGAGCACCACCTTGCCGCTGCGCATCAGGAACACACGGTCGGCCACGCCCAGCGCGAGATGGGTGTTCTGCTCTACGAGGACGATGGTCACCCCCTCTTCCTTGAGCTTGCGCAGAATGCCCAGAATCTCATGCACGATGACCGGCGCCAGACCAAGCGAGGGTTCATCCACGAGCAGCACTCGCGGCTCTGCCATCAAGCCGCGCCCGATGGCCAGCATCTGCGCCTCACCACCCGAGAGCGACCCTGCCAGCTGAGAGCGGCGCTCCTTGAGCCGGGGAAAGAACGTGTACGCACGCTCGATGTTGCGCTGGACGGCTGCCCGGCGCGCGGTGGGGAATGCCCCCATCGCGAGGTTCTCCTCGACCGACATGTCGCGAAAGACCATGCGCCCCTCGGGAATGAGAACCAGCCCTCGGTCCGGCATCTCCCAGGTCGGCGTGCCGCCAATGCTCTGTCCATTGAGCACGATCTCGCCGCGGGTTGGCGCGACCAGCCCCATCACCGCCTTCAGCATCGTGCTCTTGCCCGCGCCATTGGGGCCAACCACGGTTGTCAGCTCGCCTTCGCGAAAGTCGAGAGAGGCATCCCACAGCACGTTGATCGCGCCATACCCTGCGCGAATACCCTTTACCTCAAGCATCTTCGCCACCTCCGGTATAACTGCGCACCACTTCCGGATCGCGGAAAACGGCATCCGGGGTTCCGTCGGCGAGAATCTCGCCGAAATTCAGCACCACCACCCGGTGGCACAGACTGGAGACGGTCTCAATGTCGTGCTCGATGATGAGGATGCCGATCTTGAAGCGCTTGTGCATATCCTGCAGGCGCGCGGTGAAGTGTCGCTTGCCGTTGGTCTCGAGACCCGCGAGCACTTCGTCCAGGAGCAGCATGCGCGGCTCGGTCGCCATTGCCTTGGCCACCTCCAGGCGCTTGAGCTCCTGCAGCGCGAGCTCGGTCGCGGCATTGCGATCAGCCTGGTCGGTCAGATCCATGAAGTCCATGATCTCGTCCAGACGCTTGTGATCGACCTTGCCTGCGCCGAAGCGCTGAGCCACCAGCAGGTTCTCACGCACCGTCAGCTCATGCATCGGCTGCGGAATCTGGAACGTGCGGCCGAGACCATGATGAGCACGCGCATGCAGCGGTTTTCGGGTCAGATCGACGCCGTTGAACATCACCCGGCCGCCGCCCGGCCGCACCAGGCCCGAGATCGCGTTGAACAGGGTGGTCTTGCCGGCACCATTGGGCCCCACCAGCCCCAGAACCTGATCGGTTCCCATCGAGAATGAAACGTCCTTGACGGCGGTGAGGCCACCGAAGCGAACGGTAACGTTTTCAAGCGTGAGCATTGCGTGCCTCCCGCGGTTTGCGTTTGAAGAGCCTCATCAGGCCATCGGGGGCGAACAGGATCATCCCCGCCAGCACTGCGCCGAGAATGAGCTGGTGACCCGTGCTCATGATTTCCTTGAACACCAGCTGGTCGACCAGGTAGATCACCACTGCACCGATGGCAGGTCCATACACCGTGCGGTAGCCACCGAAGATGGCCGCCACGATCGGCAGCACGCTCCAGGCACTGTTGAAGGCGTAGTCCGGCTCGAGGAAGTTGATCACGTGCGCGTTGAACGCACCGATCAGCCCCCCCATGAACGCGGACACGAACAGCATCCAGCTCTTGAGCATCAGGCTATTGACGCCAACCACCCGGGTTGCATCCTCGCTGTCATGCATGGCGCGCAAGGCCGTGCCGTAGTCCGAGCGACGAATCCGGCCGTACACCCAGCAGAATACGAGCACCAGCGAGACCACCACGAAATACGCCCCCAGTCTCGACGACAGGTTGAAGCCGAAGATGTCGGGCAGGCCCGGAATCGAGGAAAGCCCGGCAGAGCCGCCGGTCAGCGATGAGAACTCGGTAGCAAGAATCTTGAAGATGTGTGCGTAGGCCAGGATCGCCAGAGCGAAGTAAGGTCCCGACAGGCGCAGCGCCGGCAACATGAACACCGAGGCCAGCACCGCGGCAACGCCGCCCGCGGGGATTGCCACCATGACCGGCAAACCGAGCTTGGTCACCAGCAGCGCGGAAGCATAGCCACCGATTCCGAAGAAGGCTGCGTGACCGAAGCTCACCATGCCGCCGAGGTTACCCAGCAGCGCCCAAGATACCGCCATGCCGGCAACGATCAGCGACGACACCAGCAAGCTGAGGATGTAGTTGTTTCCATTGAGCAGGACGGGCACCACTACGTAGAGCAGTGCCAGCGCCACAATCATGCGTTTTTGCATTGCATCACCCCCGTCTCTTCTGGCCACCGAACAGACCGTTCGGAAGCACAAACAGCACCACCAGGAAAAGCACCATGCCCGACAGTTCCTGCAACGCAGAGCTGAAGAAGGTCACGGTAAGCGCCTCGGCCACGCCCAGCAGCAATGCTGCAAGCAGGACTCCCGGAACCGACCCCACCCCTGCCAGCACGGTGATGATGAAGGCCTTCACAGTGAGGGCGTGGCCCAGCGGCGGCGAGATCACACCACTCGAATAGATCGCGGTACCCGCCACGGCTGCGAGCAGACCGGCGACCAGGAAGGACACCACCTCGACCTTTGCCGGGTTGATGCCCATGAGCTTGGCAGCGTCACGGTTGGACGACACCGCACGCACCGCACGGCCATACCAGCTGCGCGACAGCCAGTACCACAACGCGATGGCGACAAAGACGCTGACCACAAAGGCGCCGAGCTCGCTGTTCATGCTGTATACCGACCCGAACTGGACTGCGTCCTGCATGAAGGACGTGGAGGTCGAACGGATATCGCTCTTCCAGATCAGCAGAATGCCGTTGGTCAGGATCACGCCAAGCGCAAAGGTCAGCATGAGCGAGTTCAGCTCACGGTTTCGTCGAATCCGTGAAACCAGGAAATACACCGTTGCCGACGCCGCAGCGGTCACAATCGCCGCCACCGGCAAGGAGAGCAAGGGATTGAGCCCGTATGCGCTTTCCATCGTGTATGCCACATAGGCCGCCAGCAGCACGAGCTCGCCATGCGCAAGGTTGATCACCCGCATGGTGCCGAACGCCAGGGCCAGGCCGAGGCCGATGAGTGCGTAGATGCCGCCCACCAGCACGCCCGAATAGAGCGCTTGTAAAAGTAGTTCTTGCATGTCTCACCATTGCTTGCGGTCAGAGACCCGGGCGCCAGTGCGCCCGGCCTTGCTTACTGATTGATGCACACCGGCTTAAGGGCGTGCCTGGCCTTACTTACCAGGGGACACCGGGGTAACGGATCGCACCGGTCGAATCATCCTTGGGCGAGACGATGACGATCTTGCCGTCCTGGTGCTGGCCCATCCGGTGCTGGAAGTTGGGGTTGTCGCCGGTCGCGTCGAACACGAGCTTTCCGATCAGCGTGTCGCGATTGGTCTTGCGCAGAACCTCGCTCAACTGCCCCTTGGCCAGGCTGCCGTCATCTGCGGCCCGAGCCATCGCTTCGAACAGCACGGTCGCCTTCACGTAGCCAAACTGGGCCAGGTAATCGACGTCCTTGTTGAACAGCTTCTTGTAGGTTTCCGCGAAGCGCTTACCCTCAGGAGACTTGTACTCGACCGGGAACGGCAGCAGTGCAGTGCCGATCACGTTAGGCATCAGGTCGGAGAAGTCGGAAGCCATCTGCGGCGTAGCCAGCGACCACACACCGACCATAGCCTTGACGTTCGGCTTGAGCACCTTGGCCGCACGCAGGATGCCTACGTAGTCGTTCTCATAGGCGCTCATGACGATTACATCAGGCTTGTCGATCAGCTTGATCTTGTTGACGACCGGCTTGAAGTCGGTGATCGCGGGGTCGAAGGCGTGGGTGGCGACCGTAATGCCCTTCGCCTTCAATGCCTTTGCGACGCCTTCAGCAAGTCCGGAAGTGGCTTCCTTGGTGTTGAACACGATCGACACCGACTTTGCACCGACCTCGTCCAGAACAGTGGTGACTGCCTTCTCGTAGCCGGCGATGTTGTTGATCCGGAAGAAATGCTTGTAGCCACGCCCCACCAGGCTGTCGCTCACACCACCTGCGGTGATGTAGGTCAGGCCAATACGCTCGGCCGCATCGGAAGCGGGTCCGATCACGTTGGAGCCATAGCCGCCGATGATCGCCTGCACCTTCTCCGACGACAGCTTCTCGACCGCAGCAACCGCCTTCGCCGGTGCCGACTCGTCGTCGATCGTGACGAGTTTGACCGTGTGCTTGCCGTTGTTCCTGTTGAAGATATCCGCAGCAGTCTGGATACCCTCGTTGAAGCCGGCGCCCGAGCGCGCCAGCGCACCCGTCAGCGGCATATGCAGACCAACAAGCAGTTCGTCTGCAACTGCGTTCAGGCTCAGTGCGGTCAAACCAGCCACCGCGAACATCTTCTGGATCATTCGTTGCATGTGTCGTCCTCCTGTAGATATGGCTACTGTTTTTTGTTTCATACCGATGCCGCCTTACCAAGACCCTCGGCGATATGCCGAAGCTCGGTCTTGAGAATCTTTCCGGTCGCTGCAGCGGGCAGGTGCTCCAGCACCCTGATATGAGCAGGGACCTTGTAGGGAGAGAGATTGGCGCGCAGGTGGCGCGCAAGGTCATCGAGGTCGAGCGTGCGCCCGGAAACCGCCTCCACGAAGGCGATGACCTCTTCGTTGCCATCCACCTGGCGCCCCACCACCGCCGACTGAACCACGTCCGGGTGTGCGTTCAGAACCTGCTCGACTTCGACCGGATACACGTTGAAGCCCGAGCGGATGATCAACTCCTTGGCCCGACCAACGATGTGTACCGCACCATCTTCATCGATCCGTGCCAGATCGCCGGTACGCAGCCAGCCATCGGGCGTCAGCACTTGAGCGCTCAACTCGAGAGCGTGAAAATAACCCTTCATCACATTCGGGCCACGCACCCACAACTCGCCCACGAACGCCTCGCCCTCGGGCTCATTGAGCTTCAATTCGATCCCCGGAATCCCCTGCCCGACCGAACAGTCGGTGCGGGGCACATCCATCCGGGTCTGGCAGATCGACGGCGCAGCCTCGGTCATGCCATAACCGTTGTTCAGCACCAATCCGCTTGCCGCCTCGAAGGCCTGCTTGAGTGGCAGGGTGAGCGGAGAGCCGCCAGACTGCGCCACGCGCAGCGTCGGCACCGCGAGCGGCTTGCCATTCCGACGGCACCAGTCGAGCAGCCGCGCATACATTGCCGGCACGCCATGCAACACGGTGACACCTTCCTTCTCCAGCGCCACCGCGAGCGCATCCGGCGTAAAGAGCGGGACCAGGCGCAGGCAGGCGCCACTGATGAGCGATGCGATCAGCAACGCCGAAAGACCATAGACGTGTGACAGCGGCAGAACCCCATAGACCACGTCTTCCGGCACAACCCGCCGCAGGGACCGACTATTCGCACCAATGAAGGCGAGATTGCGATGGGTGAGCATCACGGCCTTGGGCGCTCCGGTCGTACCGGAGGTGTAGACCAATGCGGCAACTTGCTCGGCGCCGCTTTCGAAAACCGTTTCGGGCTCCGATTCCGCAAGCGGCCCGACCAGCACTTCACCAATCGTCGGAAAGCTCACCGCCGCTGCGTTCGCCGCAGCGCCATGCGCAGCCGCAGAAGTCGATGTCGCGCCAAAGTAGAGCACCCGCCGCGCACCGGAATGCGAAACGAAGTTGTTGATCTCGCGTGAAGAAAGCCTCGGATTGACGGTCGCAGACCAGGCGTCGAGGCTGCTCAGGGCGAGGATGGAAACCGCCAGTGCAACCGAATTTTCACCCACGAGCAAAACCCGGTCACCTGGGCGCACACCCATTCCGGTCAGCACCGCTGCCACCGCAGAGAGCAATCCGGGCAGCTCACCGTAACAAATCGTGTGCATCGCATCCTCAAGCGCACGCCCCTCAGGTCGCTTCGCTACCCAAGGCATGCAGGCTTCGTGAATACGTTGCGGCAGCGCAGCCGTCAAAGCGCAGTCAAGCATCTGTCCCCTCTCTGTGTCATTGATCCCGGCAACCGCATGGCAGCCAACTGATCCGTTTTTTGCATGTTTGCACAGCGATCATGAAAAGACAACATAAAAATGGACAAACAGCCTGCAGTGCAGACACTGTCATCCAGTTGCCTGTCACGCGCGTCACCTCCAAAGCACGGCAAGGATCGAAGATCCCGCGCAAACAGCCGTGTTTACTGGCACATACGACAGACATTCCTGACAGATGCAGCTCTCCGGAACCTCACTCCGTCGAACAGCGCCGGCATGCCCCGCTCACGAACAGGGCTTTGCAGCGATTGACTTTATCTGCATAGCGATCAATGATTGGATCATCTAGCAGTTCATTGTTCTGCATTGCAGACACTCAAACCCAACAGGAGGAGACCCGATGAGCGAGCACGGCAGTCAAGACGCCGCTGGCATGGACACACAAACCCGCCTTGGCGTGGTGGGTTGCGGCTTGATGGGGCGAGGAATTGCCCAGATTGCAGCGAGCGCAGGCGACAAGGTCGTCCTGGTCGACAACAGACCGGGCGCAGCAGAGGAAGCGCGCGAAGAACTGGCCGCCACACTGCAGAGACTGACAGCCCGGGGCAAGATGACATCTGCGCAGGCCGACGCAACCCTGGCCAACATCAGCACCGCGGACACGCTTGATGGCCTGGACGGATGCGAAGTGGTCATCGAGGCGATTGTCGAAAACCTTGTGGTCAAGAAGAGCCTCTTCGCCGACCTCGAGCACATCCTCGGGCCTGACACGATTCTCGCGTCAAACACCTCGTCCCTGTCCGTTACGGCGATCGCAGCAGAGCTCGAACACCCGGAGCGCGTGGCCGGCATGCATTTCTTCAGCCCGGTTCCGCTGATGAAGGTGGTCGAGGTCATCGACGGCCTGCTGAGCGATCGCCGCGTCGGCGACCGCCTGATGCAGCTCGGCCAGCGCTGGGGGCATACCGCGGTGCGCGCAAAGGACACCCCGGGGTTCATCGTCAATCACGCCGGACGCGGTTTCGGCACGGAAGGGATGCGCGTGCACGCCGAATCCGTCGCACCGCATCCAGTCATCGACCGCATCCTGCGCGATTGCGCGGGCTTCCGCCTTGGTCCGTTCGAACTGCTCGACCTGACCGGGCTGGATGTCTCGACCCCGGTGATGGAGTCCATCTACCACCAGTACTATGAGGAGCCCCGTTACCGTCCTCAGCCCTTGCTGCGCACGATGCTGGCAGCCGGGCTGCTGGGACGGAAGGTCGGACGCGGTTTCTATACCTACGGACTCGACGGCAAGCCCGAGATAGCGCCCGAGCGGGCCGTTCCGCCAGTCCGCGCAGACCGGGTCTGGGTCAGCGAAGCCCGCCCGGAACTCGCAGCCACGGTAAAGGCGCTCCTGCAACGGCTGGGGGCGACGGTGTCGGACGCAGCACACCCTGACGAAGACGAGCTCATCGTCCTCACCCCGCTGGGCGAGGACGCCAGCACCTGTGCCGCCGCCCAGAACCTCGACGCCACGCGGACCGTTGCCATCGACGCGGTATTCGGGCTGGATCGCAGACGCGTGCTGATGACCACCCCGGCGACAACGCCCGAATGGCGCGATCTCGCACTCGGCCTTCTTGGCGCCGATGGCGTGCCGGTCGACGCCGTGCGTGACAGCGCCGGCATCGTGGCCCAACGGGTCGTAGCGCATATCGTGAACATCGCCTGCGAGATCGCACAGCAGGGCGTCGCCTCGCCGGCGGATATCGACCGCGCAGTCTCGCTCGGCCTGGGCTACCCGCATGGCCCACTGGCCTGGGGCGACACCCTGGGCGCCACGGTAGTGATGACCATGCTCGAAAACCTCGCGGCAGCCAGCGGCGACCCGCGCTACCGCCCGTCTCCCTGGCTGCGCCGACGCGCAGCCCTTGGCCTCTCCCTACTCTCACAGGACGACTGACCCATGCTTGACGCCTATATCTACGACGGACTGAGAACGCCCTTCGGACGCCATGCCGGCGCGCTTGCCACAGTGCGCCCGGACGACCTCGCAGCCGATCTCGTCGCCGCCCTGATTTCACGCACGCCCGAAGCCGCCAACCTGATCGAGGACGTCATCCTCG